>CAKZPJ010000355.1 GCA_937138955.1 uncultured Flammeovirgaceae bacterium
CTTCCAGACCGCGACATTGAAAATTTAGGTTAGGTTGTGTAGTGTAGTAAAAGAGGGTTCACATTTGATGTGCCCTCCTTTTCTGTTTATAGAGGTAGGGTTTATTTTTTCCGACCTAGATGCTTAATTTTTATTAGTTCGGCTTTATTTAAATAACGCCATTTTCCCCGAGACAGGTCTTTTTTGGTTAACCCGGCATACATGACCCGGTCAAGACGAATAACCTCGTAACCCAAATGCTCAAAAATGCGACGTACAATCCGGTTTCGGCCAATGTGTAAAGAAACTCCCAGGCTAGTTCGTTCTGGGCCAACCAGCCCTATTTCATCTACCGGAGCTGCGCCATCTTCCAACACCACTCCATTCTCAATTTCAATAAAATCTTCGTCGGTGATTGGCTTATCAATATCTACTTGATATAGCTTTTGTATTTCGTAAGAGGGGTGAGTGAGCCGTTCAGCCAATTCTCCATCATTTGTAAGTAGCAATAAGCCAGTTGTATTACGATCTAAGCGTCCTACTGGGTAAATCCGTTCTTCGGCCGCATTGGCTACTAGCTGCATTACCGTTTTGCGCTCCTGAGGGTCATCCGTAGTAGCAATAAAATCTTTGGGCTTATTCAGAAGCACATAGACCAACTTTTCCGGATTTAGCGTTTTCCCCTGGTACTTTACCTTATCCGAACGTTTCACTTTAGTACCCAATTCGGTGACTACTTTCCCGTTCACTTTAATCTGACCACCTTCAATTAGCTTATCAGCCTCTCGGCGCGAGCATACCCCGGCGTTAGCAATGTAACGATTGAGTCGCATAAGTTCATTTGGCTGATCCGCTGCTTTTTCGGTACGTTGGGTTGGCTTTCGATAGTTCTTCTTCATATCACAACTAGTAGAGAATAAATAAGACGTAACAACCGATCACTAACCATTCGTTCATTACTATTTTTTCATCTCAGTCATAAATAGTCAAGAAATCAACGACAAATAACGATTAGCTACGTTAATAATTATGAGGGCAAGTGCAAATGAGTAATGTTAGCTTTGTTGGATATTAAGCATTTTAGCGCGAATAGCGAAAGTTTCTAGCAATATCCTACATACTACTAACCTATTCAAAAATAGTCGATACCTATTTTTTTCTAAATTTGCTTAAACACAACTTCAAACACTACCAACCATGAATATGAGTAATTATCGTATTGAAAAAGACACAATGGGCGAGGTACAAGTACCTGCTGATAAGTACTGGGGCGCTCAGACTCAGCGCTCAAAAGAAAATTTTAAAATTGGTGGCCTTGCCACACAGATGCCTCTGGAATTGATCTATGCTTTCGCCATTTTGAAGAAGGCAGCAGCTCAAACTAATACTACTTTAGAGGTAATGAATCAAGAAAAGGCCGATATGATTTCGCAAGTGTGCGATGAAATACTATCGGGTAAGCTAGACGATCAGTTTCCGCTAGTAGTTTGGCAAACAGGATCAGGTACGCAGAGTAACATGAATGTAAACGAAGTGGTTGCTAATCGCGCGCACGTGTTAGCTGGTGGTGCATTAGACGATGAAGAGAAGGAAATTCATCCGAACGATGATGTGAATAAGTCGCAGTCATCTAATGATACCTTTCCAACGGCCATGCATATTGCGGCGTATACGATGATTGTAGAACAAACCTTACCTAAGGTAGAAAAACTGCGAAATACGCTAGAAGGGAAAGTGCAATCGTTCGGCGATATTGTAAAAATTGGGCGAACTCATTTTATGGATGCTACGCCGTTGAAGTTAGGGCATGAATTTAGCGGCTACGTTGCTCAACTGGATCATGCAATAGCTGCGATAAAAAATACATTCGTGCACTTAGCGGAATTGGCACTGGGTGGAACTGCGGTAGGCACTGGGTTAAATACGCCGGAAGGGTATGCCGAAATGGTAGCAGAGAAAATAGCCGAGTACAGTGGTCATCCGTTTGTAACTGCCCAAAATAAATTTGAAGCATTAGCTGCTCACGATGCTATCGTAGAAACATCGGGAGCGTTAAAGCAGTTAGCAGTAAGCTTAATGAAGATTGGAAACGATATTCGAATGCTGGCATCGGGACCTCGCTGCGGTATTGGAGAAATCCTGATCCCAGCGAATGAGCCTGGGTCTTCTATTATGCCGGGTAAGGTAAACCCCACCCAATGCGAAGCACTGACGATGGTTTGTGCTCAGGTGATTGGAAATGATACGGCTATTAGCGTAGGCGGGATGAACGGCCAGTTTGAATTGAATGTGTTTAAACCTATGATAATTTACAACTTGCTCACCTCCGCCCGTTTGCTAGGTGATGCTTGTGAGTCATTTAACGATAACTGTGCGGTAGGCATTGAACCTAATAAAGAAATTATTGATGCTAACTTGAATAATTCGCTGATGTTGGTAACAGCTTTGAATCCGCACATTGGTTATGAGAACGCTGCTAAGATTGCTAAGAAAGCCTACGCCGATGGGACTACTTTGCGAGAGGCAGCAATAGAATTGGAATTACTTACTGATGAACAGTTTGATGAGTGGGTAGTACCCGAAAATATGGTAGGAAGCTTGAAGTAGTCTACGGTCGACGAGTCCATAGTCCACTGTGTACGTTAAGACTATAGACTGCCAACTATTGACTATCGACCGTGGACTGAGAACTATAAAGAATTATTAATTAAACCATACAAGTAATGAAGTATGTATGTATCGTTGCCCTTTTTCTGATAAGCCTTACCGTGGTGCCAGAAGTAGTTGTGGCTCAAAAGTTATCTAAAAAGGAGCGTAAGCGCTTGAAGAAAGAACAGAAGAAGCGTTTAAAGGAACTCAAAAAGATGAATCCGGCTGATTTTCAGAAGCAGCAAGATCAAAACAAAGAATTAGCGGCTAAGGCCAGCGAACTGGAAAGTGAGCTTACCTCGGCTAAAAATGAGCTGTCTCAGAAAGATGCCGAGGTGAAACAGGTGAAAGATCAGGTGCGGCGTTTGCAAGACGAACTTCAGCAGGCGAAAGCTGAAGCCAGTGCCGCCCAAGATAATGTACCAGTAGCGGTGAGTACCAGTGGAGACACTGAGTATAACCAAGGATTGGTATTTAGGGTGCAGATTGGTGCTTATCAAAATCAGGATTTATCCAATTATGATACTAGTGAGAACTTTACTGCTGAAGATGGTGATGACGGAAAGCAAAAGTATACTTTAGGCAACTTTCGAGATTATTGGGAAGCCGATAAGTTTAAAAAGTACTTAAGAGCTATGGGGGTGAAAGATGCCTGGATAATTCCTTACCGTGACGGGGGGCGAGTACCAATTAAGGATGTGCTGGAAGATTTGCGAAGCACCAATCCGGCAAGCACTACTTCGGTTAACTGAAAAAAGTAAATAGCAGAGTAAAAATAGTAGAAGGAAAGCGTACATCCAGGTAGACCTGCTTATGTACGCTTTCCTTTTTTTATAATATTTTCACCATTTTTTCATTATACCTATACATTTGATGCGAAGCTAAATTATTTAGAGTGATTGAGAATATCTGTAAGAAACAGATTGATTTTATATTTACTTTTACCAGATAATCCTACCGACTTATGAAACTATGTATTAATAAGCTACACTATTTATTCTTAGTGCTAGTAATTATTTCTGCTTCTTGCACTGATGACGAAGACCCCAACCGCCGCGACATGCTTATTGGCACTTGGGAAATTCAATCGGGCGAATTAGTAGATTACTCAGTGCAAGTGAGTGGAGTAATACTTAATCGTAGTCAAATTCAAAATTCTGCTCTATTGTTAGCCGGATTAGGGGTAGATGTCGGTGAATTAGACCAAGACTTGGAGGATGCAGCCAATGTGGTATTTCCAGCTGGAACTACGGTTAGCTTTGCCGAGAATAACGATTATACTTTTACTAGCTCAGATGGTACCGATAGCGGAACTTGGTCGCTTAGTGACGATGAAGAAACAATCATTCTAGATGTCGCGAATGAATTAGGGCTCAATCAGTTAAATTTGGCCATAGAATCACTCACCAACCAGCAAATCTCCCTACTATTCTCAGTTAGTCGCGCTGACGTTGATTTGCAAGCATTAGGAGTTGATGAGTTGCCCGATGAGATAGAAGATTTTACCATTGAGTACCGATTTCAGTTTATTAAGCAATAGCAACCAAACATTATGCGAAAGCAGTGGGTGTTTCAGGAATCTCCAAATCAGCAGACCGTTGAGCAACTCACTACTGACGTTCGTGTACCCGCCACATTAGCCACTATACAGCCCAACGAGGAGTCAGCTCTTACGATCAGGCTAAGTCATTCTTTCGTCCTGATTTAAATCAACTTCACGATCCATTTTTAATGAAAGATATGGATCATGCAGTGCATCGATTGATCTTGGCTATGCGCCGAAAGGAGAAAATCATGATATACGGCGACTACGATGTGGATGGCACTTGCTCCGTTGCGCTGGTTTACCATTTTCTTCGAGAGATCTACGATAAAGTAGAATATTATATTCCTGACCGCTATAAAGAAGGGTACGGGATATCGGAGCAGGGTATTCAACGCGCGGTAGAAAATGAGGTCGGCCTACTGATTGCACTGGACTGTGGTATTCGGGCGATTAAGCTTATCAATCAGGCTCGTAAGCAAAATATTGACTGTATTGTATGTGATCATCACCGTCCAGGTGACGAGCTACCCCCAGCTCACGCTATTTTAAATCCTAAGCAAGAAGGTTGTCAGTATCCCTACAAAGAACTATGTGGTTGCGGAGTAGGCTTTAAGTTACTACAGGGATTTTGTCAACAGACTGAGCAATCTCCTGATCCGTTGTATCGTCTGCTAGATTTTGTAGCGATTGCTATTGGTGCCGATATTGTGCCCATTACGGGCGAGAATCGTCTGTTAGCCTACGGCGGAATTCAGGAAATTAATGAACGGCCTCGCCCAGCCTGGCAGGCATTACTGCAAGTAGCTAGCATAAGACCACCGTTGACGATTGAGAAAGTAGTCTTTGGTTTTGCCCCCCGCATTAACGCCGCCGGACGTATTGGTCACGCTGATGCTGCATTGCGATTGATGTTAGAACAAGATCAGGAGAAAGCCTATCAGTACGCTGATGCACTACATCAGAAAAATGCCGAGCGTCGCCACTTTGATAGCAGCATAACCGATCAGGCCTTGAATATGATCGAAGCTGATCCGCAGTTAACACAGGCGCAGAGCACGGTTTTGTATAGTAAAGATTGGCATAAAGGAGTCATCGGCATAGTGGCCTCACGCTGCATTGAAAAATATTATCGACCTACTATTATTCTTACCGAATCGAACGGCAAAGCTGCTGGCTCGGCCCGTTCGGTAGATGGCTTCGATGTGCACGATGCTATTGCTGCTTGCGCTGACTTACTAGAGCAGTTTGGTGGTCACGCCAGCGCGGCGGGTCTAACCTTATGTGTAGAGAACATACCGAAATTTCAGGAGCGATTTGAACAAGTTGTTGCCGAGCGGATTACTGATGAGCAAAAGATACCGCAGATTCCAGTAGATTTAGCAATTTCCCTCACCGAGATTACTCCTAAGTTATACAATATCATTCGGCAAATGGCTCCGTTCGGTCCCGGTAATATGCGTCCGATATTTGTCAGTGAGAATCTGGAGCTAGTTAATCAACCTCGTTTACTGCGCGAGCAACACCTAAAACTTGAGGTCTGCCAGAATGGTTGCGAACCACTAAATGCTATCGGCTTTCGAATGCCCCATTTGTACGATCTGGTACAAGAGAATCAGCCGTTTAAAATGGCGTATTCCGTAACTGAGAATTATTATAACGGTCAGACTACTTTGCAACTAGAAATAAAGGACCTTCAGTTGATGGAGAAGTAGGTCATTTCTTTTACGGTAACAGTTAGTTCTTTTATTTGTAGCTGAAAAAGAGCATAATTTTTCTTTTTCGCGGTTTATCTATAAGTTAGAAGGCAAATAGCATCACCCTCAATAGTTTTACCCACTACTTTGCTCTTGTCCCATATGTAAGAACTGACTAAGTTTTCGTGAGAAATCAACGAAAAATCAGCTCTTGCAGGAGCGAATATTGAGGTTGATAATGATTAAACGATCAAGTGCCCTTAATCTACTACTATGAGAAAAATTGTAAAAGCTTTAAGCCGCGAGGAACGAGTACACGGACGAGTGATCTCGGGCGGTAGTCAAATCTATGAAAACAATGAAGGTAAGGTCTTGATTGATGAGATCAAATACGGCTTTTTTGAAAAGAAGAATGTGGCCGGTGCATCGAACATTGGTCAGTTATATCTCTCCTACGAAGCATTCGCTAAGTTCAGAAAAATACTGTTGAACTAACATAGTATTTTTAAGCTATAATCTACTTCGTAAACACTGCGCTATCGTAGCGTTCTACCTGGGCACCTAGGTTGTGCAAACGCTGGTGAATGTTTTGATACCCTCGGTCAATCTGCTCAATATTGTAAATAAGACTTTCACCTTCTGCTGAAAGAGCAGCAATCAGTAGTGAAACCCCCGCGCGAATATCGGGTGAGGTCATGGATACTCCCCGTAGCGACTGTACCCGATCAAGCCCGATAACAGTAGCCCGGTGTGGGTCGCAAAGAATAATCTGCGCTCCCATATCAATAAGTTTATCTACAAAGAACAGGCGACTCTCGAACATCTTCTGATGAATGAGTACGGTGCCTTTAGCCTGAGTAGCCACTACTAGAATAATACTCAGCAAATCAGGAGTAAGCCCGGGCCAAGGCGCGTCCGCAATGGTCATAATGGAGCCGTCGATAAACGTATCTATCTCGTAATGTTCATTGTCGTAGACACGAATATCATCATCGTTTATCTCAAAAGTAATTCCCAATTTGCGGAAGGTATTAGGTATTACGCCTAGTTGATGAACTCCCGCACCCTTAATAGTAATGTCGGAGTTGGTCATAGCAGCTAAGCCAATGAAGCTACCCACTTCAATCATATCGGGTAACATAGTATGTTCCGTTCCTTTCAGCGAAGAAACTCCTTCAACTCTAAGTAAATTAGAGCCTATTCCCGAAATCTTAGCTCCCATACGATTCAGCATTTCGCACAGTTGCTGTAAATACGGTTCGCAAGCCGCATTATAGATAGTCGTCTCACCCTCGGCCATACTAGCGGCCATTACAATATTAGCCGTTCCGGTTACGCTAGCCTCATCTAACAGCATATAGGTTCCGTGCAGATTAGAGGCATCAATGGTGTAGTAGCTATCCTGGGTATCGTAATTGAACTTAGCTCCTAGCTTTTCAAAACCTAAGAAGTGGGTATCCAGTCGGCGGCGACCAATTTTATCACCTCCCGGTTTGGGTAACGAAGCTTCCCCAAAGCGAGCGAGTAGGGGACCCATTACCATAATTGAACCTCGCAGCGAGGCAGCTTGCTGCTTGTACTCAGGAGTATTTAAATATTTAATGTCTACATTTTTCGCAGTAAAACGGTATGATTCTTCGCCCAGCTTTTCCACTTCTACTCCCATTGAGGCAAGTAGCTCAATCAGCTTATTAACGTCGCGAATATTAGGTACTTTGTGGATGGTAACTGGCTCGGGAGTAAGCAGTACCGCGCACAATATCTGTAAAGATTCGTTCTTTGCGCCTTGTGGAATAATTTCGCCTTTCAACGAATGTCCGCCTTCAATTTTAAAAAATGCCATGTGGTTTTATCGTTTTCTCCGATGGTTATTTCGTCGGCCTTTATTATTATTGTTGTTGTTGCTATGATTCCGGCTTTTGGGCTGATTTACTTCAAATAAGCCTTTCTCTTTTACTTCTTCTTCCGAAATCTCCAATTTGCCGCGCGACATTTTTTTCATGTCGCGAAGGATGATTTCGTCGTCTATATTTTCTCGGTTCCAGGTACCGTAGAATGTCTTCATTAGCTTACCTAGGTAGATAGTCGCCGCTCGCTTTTCCTCGGCATCTTCCAATTCTCCGGCTTGCTGAATAAGGCTCTCCAGATTCTTTCCGTAGTGACGGTAGCGAACCGGCTCGGTACTGTACGGGACTCGGTCAGGTTTTTTAGTGAGTATATCTACTTCGGGCGATGGATAAGGCGCGTCTACATCTAGAGTGAAGTTGGTCATGATAAACAAGTCATCCCACAGTTTCTGCGTAGTTTCATTGTTTTCTTTCACACTAGGGTTTAACTGGCGCATCAGCTCAATCAGTGTGTAAGCATAGCGGGTTCGCTCTTCGCTATCTTCTATGGTAGATAGATAATGGGCAAGTTTTTGTACGTTGCGGCCGTATTCTTTCAAAATAATATCGGTCCGGCTGGAATTGTATTCTAACATAGTAATTAAGTTCTAATTGACCCCAGTTTTGATCCTGGGTAGATAATTGAAAGTTAGGTAAACCTCTGGTTTTAGCAGTCTGAATCGTATATTTTACGCAAACTCAGGTTTAGGATAAGGTTTAAAGTTAAAAATGTTATAGTACAGATTGTCAAACAATTCGGTGGAAATGACAAGATAAATCTGGATCTAAATAATAGATTACCAATGCTATAGCATTTATTCGGTTAGATGTGCGCTGCTAAGATAACGAAGAAAACGGATTTTTGTGTAAAAATTGCTGAATGATATCCTATCTACTCTTCGTGAATCTTTAGTTTGGCAAAACTAAGTAATAATGTCTTTTCCCCAACATCGTCAAAAATTACTTTGGCTTTCCGGTTGGCACCCTGATGATCAATATTATCTACCCGCCCAAACCCGAACTTAGGGTGTTCCACTTTCATACCAGATGTGAGCTGACTAGTATCGCTGGGAGCAAAGTCAGGTGAAGCTTTGTAATTACTTTTCTGCCGAGTAGATGTTCTTTGCCGATCACGCTGAATACTATTGAGTAGTACGCGGGCGTGCTTGGTATCACCTACCGGAGAGCGAGAGCCTAATTCTTTGTTTACCATCATGTAGGCTGGATCAATTTCTTCCAGAAAGCGGCTCGGTTCACAATTTTTCAACCGCCCAAAGCGGTAGCGGGTTAGGGCATAGGATAGCGTTAGCTTCTTCATGGAGCGAGTGATAGCCACGTAGAATAAACGCCGCTCTTCTTCTAAATCTTGCCGACTGGCCAGCATCATCTGCGAGGGAAACAAGTCTTCTTCCATTCCTACTACGTACACGTAGGGAAACTCCAGGCCCTTCGCCATATGAATGGTCATCAGCGTTACTTTGTCGGGATCATCGTCCTTATCCTGGTCGGAAGAAGTAAGCAGGGCGACTTCTTGTAAAAAGGCGTTTAAACTCTTATCCTCAACTTCAGGATCATCCACAAACTCCTTAATTGCGTTCAGTAGTTCTTGCACGTTCTCGTAACGGCTTAATCCTTCCACCGTCTTGTCTTCGTACAATTCGCGCAGTAATCCTGAACCTTTGGCGATATGAGAGGCGGCATCAAAGGCATCTTTTCGGGCTACTTCTAACCGAAAGCCCTTCATCATGTCCGTAAACTGTCCTAAAGCATTACCTAGCCGACCGGAAAAGAATTCGTTAGATTTATCCAGAACATCCCAAATATTGTAGCCATTCTCGAAGGCAGTCACAATGATTTTATCCACCGAAGTAGACCCGATGCCTCGCTTGGGTAGGTTTACAATCCGCCGGAACGCCTGCTCATCATTAGAATTGATGGAGTAGCGCATGTACGCGATCAAATCCTTGATTTCTTTGCGTTGGTAGAACGAAAGCCCCCCAACCACCTTGTACTTAATATTTCGCTTACGCAGAGCCTCCTCCATTGCCCGCGACTGACTATTGGTACGGTACAGAATTACGAAGTCGCGGTAGCGGGCATTCTCATTATTCTTCGTCTCAAAGATGGAGTAAGCGACGAGGCGCCCTTCTTCCTGATCGGAAGTGGCTTTGATTACTTCCACCAGTTCGCCAGTATCATTGGCAGTCCAGATATTTTTTTTGAGCTGGGCTTTGTTGCGGGCAATAACCGAATTGGCCGCGTTAATGATATTCTGAGTGGAACGGTAGTTTTGCTCTAGTTTGAATACCTGGGCTTCGGAAAAGTCTTTCTGAAAATTGAGAATATTCTGGATATCAGCTCCCCGGAAAGCGTAGATGCTCTGAGCATCATCGCCCACCACCGAAATATTACGACGAACCGCCGCTAACTTCTTGGTAATTAAATACTGAGAAACGTTCGTATCCTGAAACTCATCGACCAGCACGTAGCGAAACCGCTGCTGGTATTTATTTAGCACATCCAAATGTTCTCGGAATAGCACATTGGTATTGAAGAGCAGATCATCAAAGTCCATTGCATCTGACTTAAAGCAACGCTCTACGTACAGGCGATAGAGCTTCGCCATCTGAGGTTTGGCGGCTGCCTCATCTTCGGCCCGAATAGCTGGATTATCTTGGTAAGTTCGCCAAGAAACTAAACGGTTCTTAGCACTTGAAATTCGGTTGAACACCACATTAGGTTTATACACCTTATCATCCAATCCTATCTCCTTAAGAATATTTTTAATAAGCGTTTTAGAATCGTCGGTATCGTAAATAGTGAAGTTGCTATGGTAACCTAATCGGCTTGCTTCGGCTCGTAAAATTCGGGCAAATACCGAGTGAAAGGTGCCCATCCAAAGGTTTCGGGCTTCCGTACCTACCACCCGCTCAATGCGGTCGCGCATTTCTTTAGCGGCTTTATTGGTAAACGTTAGCGACAGAATGCTGAAGGGATCTACCTCTTTTTTCTGTATTAAATAGGCAATGCGGTAGGTGAGTACCCGAGTTTTCCCCGAACCGGCTCCCGCAATAATAAGGCTCGGACCCTCGGTATTAATGACCGCCTCACGCTGCGGCTCGTTCAAACTGTCTAAATAATCCATAATACGGTCAGGCTTAGCTACGCAAGGTAAGATAAAAAATGGAGACCAAAAACCAGCTTGTCCCGGACTTGTTCCGGTGAAATTGAAGACTGGAAAGTAGATTTTGAACGTTAGTAATAGATGAGAAAATTCCTTAGAATGATGGTAAAAACATGCTTACTATCACCTTGTAAAAATACTGATATGCTACGACTGTATACAAAACCACTTTTGGTACTCATTTGCTTAGTAATTTCTTGCAATCAGAACGCAGAAAAGCAGTTATCAGATAGCTTACTAAAGACTTTGCCAAATGCTGATTCAACATCAGCCGAAAATCAGATTCATCAAGAAACGTCGGTTGAAATTGATGAAGCGGATAATCTGGAAGATACTGTTTTTATGAAAATTGATCGAAACACTATTAAACTCTCAGAACTTGATCAACCCATTACGCTAATTATTACCAATAATAAGTACGAAGAAATTATGACGGGTAAACACTACACTGTGGAGAAGCTAGAGAACGGAGAGTGGAGTAGGGTGCCGGAAGACAGATTTTTTAACGACTTAGGATATGTTTTTAAGAAGGGTTCGTCCATAGACTTCACTATCCATCTATCAACGGATAGTTATCGCTACGAACCCGGAAAGTACCGAATTAAGAAAGGCTATTCAGTGAAAGTTAAGGAGTACAAGTACGATGACTACGAACTTTACTCCGAAATAATAATTGATGATTAGGGAATAATGGTGAATGAGCAATGACTGCGAAGCAAATAATCATTAATCATTGGTCATTACTCATTAACGTTCATTCTAAGATTGGCATTTTTTAGAAAAATTTCTAAATTTGCAGTCCTTTTAAACTAAAGCAAATTTTTTTCTGTTTTCACCATCGAACAGAAGTAGATACATTTAAATAATTATGGCAAATCACCAATCAGCACTTAAGCGCATTCGTTCTAGCGAGACTCGGCGGCTCCGCAACCGCTACCAGTTGAAAACTACTCGCACATTTATTAAGCGGTTAGAGAACACTACTGATAAATCAGAAGCAGAAAAGTTATACAAAGAAGTAGCCGGAATGATTGATAAGTTGGCTAAGAAAAATATCATTCACAAAAATAAGGCGGCTCACCGGAAGTCGCACTTAGCCAAGTATGTGAACCAATTGTCATAAAAAAGTACATACATTATATAAATCAGCCTTATACTTCGGAAGTGTAGGGCTTTTTTATTTTCCGCATTTAGCATATGATAAAATTTAGATATTTTGGCTCATGATTTATCCAAAATAATGTCAGTTAGATAAATTATCCTCTTTTTTTCACGCTCTTCTTACAACCTTACGTCTAGTCATAATTGCTTATTTTGTTAGTCAAGCAATACACTATTCTTTTGCAGCTAAATCACCTTAATGTGTTAAACCATGCAAAAGATAATCTCTGTTCTATGTCTATCTTTCTTGCTTGCAGTGCCAGTATGGGCCCAACAGCAAACCCAGCAAGAAGATAATGACGATATTGATTTATTTAACCTTTCTTTAGAAGAGCTACTAGACATTAAAGTGTACGATGACCGGTTTATGTTGTATGGGTTTATTAACGCCAATGTAGAGAAAGTGTTGAATGTGCCTTCGGTAAATGGGGAGGGGCAAACGGTTACTGAGTCGGAACCAGTTGCTTGGTCGCCAGTACAAAATTTCCATTTGTACGGCTCGGGTAACCTGACAAGCAACATTGGCGTGTTTTTTAACTTAGCTTATAATGATGGTGCTATTGAAGTACGGGAAGCCTACGGTAACTTTAAGTTTGGTAATTCTACTGCGTGGCAACTACGTGTTGGACAAATGTACCGCCGATTTGGACTATACAACGAGAAGCTAGACCAAATTCCGACATTTGTTGGTATTGAGCCACCGGAGCTTTTTGATACTGACCATCTATTTCTCACTCGTACCACAAACCTGATGTTGCACGGAGAGCGTCTGTTCAGCCAAGGCAAATTTCTTTATGCACTCTCTAGCGGACAGTCCGAAGGTGGAAGTGCTAAGGATAATATTCCTTTAGGTTGGGATTTCCGTTACCAGTCTGACCAAAACGGTATTATCATTGGTACTTCCGGATACGCCTCTAGCATTAATGGCCAGACAGTTACTTCTACCACCAACTTTGGTGATGGCCCGTCGCGAGGCGGGGTTCTTCCCTGGATGCAAGCCGACCAGTTCAACGTATTAGGCGGATTTATAGAAAAACGAATTAGTAAAATCTTAATACAAACCGCCTATTGGCGTGCTAGTCATCAGGGCATTCGGAACCCTGATAATGTGCTTGCTATAATTAGAGATGCTGGTATTAATCAAAACCAGCGAGTCAACTTCTTAGGTGAAAACACTTTAATACCCAATGATGAGCTAACACCTAATGATGTGATTGCTGAAGCCAATTACGTGACATCCACATTTTACACTCGTATTAGTTATAATATTCAGACAAATGCTGGGCAGTTTGTTCCTTATTTCTTTTACGATCAGCTATCTAATCCGGAAACTATCGCCAGTAAAACTTTCGGGGGCGATAACGAAGCAGGTATTGCGGATGATGGAAGGTTCTCCAAAATTTCGCTTGGTGTAGTATACCGTCCAATCAACAAAGTTGCCATTAAGTTGGACATGAGCTCACATTCTCAAGAGTTCAACGGCGAGCAAATTTCCTATCCTGAAGTACGCCTAGACTTCTCGTTTGGGTTCGATGCATTCGGTGGTATAGAATAAGTAGTTGGAATCAAATAGACCTACCCTGAGAGAACGAGGCATTTTAAGCTGGGCCGAGGAAGATCGTCCCCGCGAAAAATTATTGCTAAAAGGACGAGCGGCTCTGTCGGATGCCGAGCTAATTGCTATTTTGATTGGTTCGGGTACTCGTGATAAAAGTGCAGTAGACGTAGGAAAAATTATTCTGCACAGTGTCAATCATAATCTGCACGAACTGGCCAAACTTTCGGTAGCCGATCTGAAAAAGTTTGAAGGAATTGGCGAGGCGAAAGCGATTAGCATTGTGAGTGCCTTGGAGCTGGGACGACGACGAAAATCCAGTGAGCCGGTGAAGCGGGAGAAAATTTTAAGCTCGGAAGATGCTTACCGCATTATGCAACCCTACTTGCTCGATCAACCCGTAGAACAATTTTGGATCATTTTGCTGAACCGTGCCAATATGGTGATTAGCACGCACTGCGTAAGCCAGGGCGGAGTAAGTGGTACGGTAGCCGATCCCAAAACCATTTTTAAGGAGGCTCTGGAAAAGCTCGCCAGTTCTATTGTACTGGTTCATAATCATCCATCGGGCAATCTCAAACCCAGCGAGGCCGATATTCATCTTACCCGAAAACTCAAAGAAGCCGGAAAGCATCTGGATTTACCTGTGCTTGATCACCTCATTTTCA
>CAKZPJ010000356.1 GCA_937138955.1 uncultured Flammeovirgaceae bacterium
TAATTTTCCACTCTTTCTACACCTGCAAGATATGAGGTTCTGAAGTGGCTAGCGATGATCTGCATCACCGACTCCAATGACACTCGTCGCGATCCCCAGATTGTAAATCTGAATCCAGCAGACCTACTGAAGTAGCCTTGAAAATGGTCAACTAAACATTATCGACTGATGTATTAATACTAACATGCACGTATTGCCAAAAAGTCTACTCGGAAAACTTTTCGTAAGTATCCGAGCCGAGCAGCCTATGACCTCAGGTTCGGACTAAATTGGAAGTCAACAATGCTTAACTTTCTCTTCTATCGGAGGAAACAGCGCAGACAATAATAAAACTAAGGCCACCAGAAAGACTGAGATTCCCAACCAACTAGCAGTAATCGGAAATACCGAAGATACGAATAAATACTCCTGGTTGATACTCCACCATAGCCCTGATACTAACGCAAGAAATAAACTGATTTGTGCTAATTGTAAGGGGGAGACTTTCTGGGATAGTAAAGCAAAATGACGTCTGTTAGAATGCATCCCTTGCCCCAATCTCCAAAGTTGCAAAATCACACTAACCAATAGCATACCAATTAGACCCCACAGCATTTTTTTGCCAAGAATGGTTTTGGTCATGCCCACCGATGAAAATCCACGCCATTTTGCCCAATCTTGTAACAGATAGGCAATAAGTGGCCAACTGCGCTGACTATTCGTCAGCACTACGATACCATCCCCTGTTTCGGGGACAGCGTGAAAGTGGGTCATCCAACCAGCACCCTGGCCTCCGTGAGAAACTGCCTTTTGTCCGGCGGGTAACTCTTCCAGGAAATACCCGAGTCCGTAGGAGTCAAAAACAAAACCATAGAGCCCCGGAATGCCTACCATTGGTTGGTAGAGTTTATCAATATATTGAGCGTCAATCACGTTGAGTCCTACTTGAGAAAAGGAGGGCATACCAGCAGTGACAAAGGTGGCTATATCCGCTACGCTGGCAAAAAGACCGCCTGAGGCTTTCTCAGGATAAACGTACACCGGCATCGGGTTACCCTGTAAATCATACCCTAAGGGAACCATTGGGTCAAACGCTTCACTCCAAGTAAAACTGGCATGATGCATGCCAAGTGGTGCCAACACCTCTTCTTCCATATATTCCGCAAAATCACGCCCGGTCACATCTTCTATCACTAACTCGAGCAGGTCAAACCCAGTATTTGAATAGGAAAAGGATAGCCCAGGAGCTTGATGTAGAACAGCGTTCTTAGCTAGGCTTTCTTTTAGAGAAGGTTTTTCCTCCGTGGGTGCGTAGCGCATCCCGATGGTTCCCAATGGCATTCCGGATTGATGGCTAAGCAGTTGCCGGATGGTTATCTTTTCGGTTGAAAATTCGGATGCCGGAAACTCCCAGTTTTTTTGATAGTGTGTTACGGGATGATCCAGTTCAATTTTTCCCTCTTCAACCAATTTCATCACTCCCCAGGCCGTCACCGATTTTGAAATAGACTCTACCCGGCAATAGGTATCGGTCGTCATTCTTCTCTCTTTTTCAAGGTCAGCATACCCGTAGGCCTCAGACCAAACTAGCTCACCGCCTTTAATAAGGGCAATAGTTACTCCCGGAATAGCATAGTTGTACATTAAAGTGGTGATTCGCTCATCAAGATGGGCGGCAAATTCTCCTAAAGATGCCAGTTGGTTTACCTTTTTTGTTGTATACAGATCAACGACCAATATTACCAGTACAAAGAAGATCAGTGCAATGGGTATTTTCGTTGCTACCTTTTTAAAATGGTTATCAGTCTTTCTTTTCTTATTTGGCATCTGATATTACGACGTTGGTATCCTTTAATTTAGTCTGTTATACTACTAGCTGAATACTATGACGGGGCTCTTTGAAACTCCGGGTTATTAGAAACACTCTGTTCAATTGTCTGACGCATAATTTGGTCTTGGCTAATCCATTGATCGTAAACGAAGAGTAGAACTAGCACTAATCCCAATGAAAGAAAACCAGCCAAACCGGTAACCCCAATGGTGAGGTCGCTGCCCCCTTCAATCAGTAAAATTGCCAACCCTGCCGTACCGTTGAGCGTACCGTGCATGATGGACGCAGCAATAACCGATTGGGCCTTTAGGGTTATAAACAGGAAGAGCGGGGTTAATAAAATACACCAGACGGTCATCATGAATACCCCCCACTGGGGGTGCTGCGGATAGTTATGGCTCATCAGGATGAGGGGCGCGTGCCAAATCCCCCAGATAAGCCCGACCAATAGGGATGCTTGAATAAAAGACTTGTCCCGAAAGGCCCGCATTAGAAAGCCGCGCCAGCCTAGTTCTTCCCCAAAGCCAGCGATAGCATTGATCGTAATGCCGGCAACCAAACCCTGCCCTAGTGTTAGCCAAAAAGGATGCACCGGAAGGTTTTCGAGAGTGTTCCGCATTTCTTCCTGCTGTTCGAGACTCATTAGACTGGCAAAGCGATCCATCATACCTTCCATTTCGGGGGAATAACTAACTTCGGGGAACAATAGAGCCATGCCGAAAGCTCCTATACCAATCACCGGAGGTAAAAGCCAGGCTAGGATAAACCATCGGTTAAACTGAAAAGAGATAAGTAAAGGTATTTTGATCTTCTCCCGATAGATTACTTTCTCTATCAGCAATACAACCAGCATAGGCACAAACATATAGGCTATAGCTA
>CAKZPJ010000357.1 GCA_937138955.1 uncultured Flammeovirgaceae bacterium
TGGTGAATTTGCTCAATCTGAGTAAGCCAAACGGTATAATCTGGCTGACTGCTAACGGGTGAGATGAAAGAAAGAAGTTGTTGACAAGCCGTCACTTTGGAAAAAGAGGCAGCTAGTATGTTCTCAGGAGTGTTTTTTAGTAGTATTTTAGAAGTTGAGAGCATCTGACACTAAAATTTATCTAAAGAAGGGAGATATATCTTTATTTCTGTCCCATAGTCTATTTTGCTTTTCACTTTCATATCACCTCCTAGCTTTTCAATATTAGACTTCACAATGAATAGACCTAGACCGCTCCCAGAAGAAGTATTGCTACCTCGGTAAAACATATCAAAGGCTCGATCTAAAACGGTTTTACTCATTCCCTCACCATTATCTTTCACTACTACCTCAATTCCACCTCGCCAAGATTTAGCACTTATTTTAATATAAGGTGTATTATTTCTGTATCTATGGTACTTAATACTATTTTCTACTAAATTCTGTAAAATAGAGCGAAATAGCTTTTCGCTGCTGGTAAATATTACGGATAAATCATCTTCAAATATAATATTGACTTTCTCACGGTTGGGATAGTTTGCCAAACTATCGACTACATCGTGGACGCAGGAGTTTACGTCAAACGACTGCATATTCAATTTGGTCCGATCTGTAATGCCTATCTCAAGTAGCCCCATAAGCGTAGAATTGAGTTTGTCAGCACTCTGCTTAATGAGCGAAAGGTAATAATGCAAGGTAGGAAGGTCTGTTTCGGTTTGTTCAATTACCTGTAGTAGCCCTTGCATACTAGCTAATGGTCCTTTCAAATCATGAGAAACTCGATATACTAATGTCTTTAGTTCGTCATTCTTCTGGCGTAATGCATTCGACGTGAGTTGGATATGTTGTAAATCTTTAGCGATGAGTACGTAGCCAATACTTTCACGATTATCCCTTAATCTAGACAGCGAAATAGTAACCGGCAATCTGCCTGAACCAGATGTTTTGAAGGAAGCTTCTAGGTTGTAGATATGTTTTTTCTTACGTAATGACTCTTTGAGGTTAGTAATAAATTTTGCTTTCCTTCCGTCAAAAAGTATATCTAACGGCTGGTTAATAAAGTAAGATTCCGGTTGGGCTAATAGCTCGCATACCTTTTGATTTACCTGTTTGATTCGCAGATGCTTATCAAAAATAATAAGCATATCTACAATACCTCGTAAAATGGAGTTGAGATAGTTGCGGGAGATTACAGTATCACGTAATTCTTCACTGAGCATATTAACACCAGAAGCAATGGCATCAATGTCATCAAATTTATCTGAAACTGGTGCGAGATGTCGGAAATTACCTTCAGCAATTTCCAGTAATGCCCGATTAATAGCATCTATCCGCTTGTCTCTGTTTGGGGGCATAAATTCGATTGTCTTATAGTGATTGCTATTGAACAAGCCAAGCTAAAGCCTACTGGTTAAAATACAATAAAAATACACAAAGTTTTCAGAGAAATTATGGATTAAGAAGCATCATTATCAATATGTTAACCAAAAATCTGATTCAACGCCTTCGTATAAGCTTAACTGATTATTAATACGGCTTTAATCAATTAAATATGTGATTGCCGCAACGAAACAAATGCGAAGGATTTAGATAACTCGTCAAGTACACCTGTTTTGATTTATGGTGGTTAGTATACTACCTAATATTCAATATAAATAGACACTACGTGGGTTGCTTTTCAAACTCGTCTATCTCTTTATAACAGATTCAAATTAACCATATACAATAGTTACGTTTACGCTCGCTTCTTGCGTCCCGATTAGAAACCTCTCAATCTGATTGAGATTTTCGGAGTCCAGAAGGATAATCTCAAACATCAAGAAAGCTTTAATAAAAATTTAACCCTGACTAATCTGGCTCAATTCTACAGCCGAATACGGATAACTTTTAAAAAAAACTAGCTATAATCTGTTGCAATAAGGTATATACTTTTTAAGTAATATCCAGAAAAAGAGAGGTTATATAATAGCATAGATGTTATTGAAAGAAACTACCCAACTTCCTATTTTGCTAACTGCTCAGCTAGTCAGTAAAACTCACAATCCACTCGGTGGCTTCCGTTGAGTTAGTAAAAAACCTAAAAGGATATTCAGGGCGATAAAATTTGACGAAAAAATTACCCATCATGCGCGTGACCGGATTATTAAGGACAACCGCCAGAGCAAGCAAGTCTTTACCCGCTTCTTTAGAAGAAAAGAAAATACGTGCCTCTTTATCAACATGTTTTACTGAAGAAATGTCGGCAATAGCAGGAATTTTCTTCCCTCCGGTAATCTGCATTCTGAAGATAGTAGCATCTTGGGCAATAGCTAGATTAATGACATTGACCTTGTACTTACCGTACAGCACACCATTACGAAGCTGTAAGGAAATAAAATCATTTTCGTAAATCTGGTTTTCCATACATCAATAGTACATGAAACTTTAATTGGAAAGGATGATTGTTGGAAAAATACTTACATATGTGAGGATAAGTATAGTTGTGCTAATTTATCAATTTTTTTTTTGCATAACCTTGTCCTATCACTAACAAAATAAAAAACTATCTACTATGGCAAAATCGAAGCATAATCATCTATTGGATACTATCGGAGACCTAATCCTCAATGCCAAAAAAGAGGGTTTGGTTCATTTATACACCGAAGGTAATCACTTTGATGGTAGACACATTCAAGTTGAGAGAAAGAAATTATTTCACTTCGGTACTACGGGTTATTTAGGGCTAGAGCAAGATCAGCGATTGAAAGATGCTGCGATTGATGCTATTCAACGTTACGGCACTCAGTTTCCTTTATCAAAGACATATGTCTCGTTCGTTATCTATAAAGAACTAGAGGAAGCAGTTCGCCGAATTTATAACAGTCCTATAGTGATCACCAAGAATAGCACACTAGCGCATATTGGGGTTATTCCTACTATTGTGCGTGATGAGGATGTGCTGATTCTTGACCAACAGGTACACGCCAGTGTGCAAAACGCCAGCCAGTTGTTAAAAGCTCGAGGTACCTCAGTACAGCTAGTGAAGCATAACGACATCAATATGCTGGAAAATATGTTGAAGCGGCTACGCAATAAGCATCAGAAGATTTGGTATGCGGCCGATGGTGTGTACTCTATGTTTGGCGATGTAGTGCCATTGGACCAGTTATTACCATTGATGGATCGCTATCCCCAACTTCACCTGTACATTGACGATGTACACGGGATGAGTTGGGCTGGAGAACACGGTGCTGGCTATGTAATGAGTCAACTAGGAACCTTACGCGAACGAATAGTGCTGGTAGGCACCCTCAGCAAATCATTTGGAGCTAGTGGAGGAATAGTAGCGTTTGGCGACGATCATTTATACGAAGCGTTCAAGGTTTTTGGCGGGCCACAAACATTTTCGGCTCAGCTAGAGCCACCTAGTGTAGCTGCTGCTTTAGCTTCGGCTAATATTCATTTGTCTGACGAAATTTATGATCTTCAGGACGAATTAGCGGAGAAAGTAAGTCTTTGCAATCAGCTTATTCGTCAGACTGACCTGCCTTTAATTCAGGAGAATGTGTGTCCCGTTCATTTTATTGGGGCAGCGTTGCCAGCGGTTTCTTACGATTTTGCTAAACGACTGATGAATGATGGCTTTTACGTGAATGTAGCCACATTCCCGGTAGTGCCCGTAAAAAACACTGGTATTCGCTTTACTATTTCGCGGCATAACCAGCCCGAGGAAATTAAAGCACTGGTAGAAGCAATGGAATACCACTACCCTAAAGCACTCGAGAAAGAGGGGTACTCACTAAACAAAGTACGCAAAGCATTCAAGCTACCAATTCCTGAAGAGAAGAAGGTTGAAGTTCAGCCAAAACTACAGGAGGGGCTGCATCTGGAAATAGTGGATAGTATCTCTAAGGTTAATCCTGAAGAATGGAACAGTTTGCTGGGAGAGCGAGGAGCATTTGATTGGAACGCACTTAGCTTTTACGAAGATGTGTTTGCTAATCATTCTATTGCTCGCTACCGCTGGGACTTTAGCTATTTATTAATCCGGGATGATGAAGGAAAAGTAGTGCTGGCTACGTTTTTTACAGCGGCACTATGGAAAGACGATGTGCTAGCTGCGGCTTCAGTATCAGAACAAGCCGAGCTGGTTAGGAAGATTAATCCTGATTATTTAACATCCCGCGTGTTGTCAATGGGCTCATTAATCACTGATGGTGACCATTTGTATCTGAATAGGGATCATACCTTATGCAACGACGCGCTGAAGATAATGAGCTCATCAATAGAATCGCTAAAAGAGAAACATCGCTGCAGTACAGTTATGGTTCGGGATATTGTCGACGACGATCGAGAAATCAATAACTTCATGCATACGCAAGGTTATCTGCAAATCACGCTTCCGGAAAGCTCAGTGATCCAAAACTTAGACTGGAACAGTCAAGAAGAATACCTTAGCCGACTTTCATCAAAGTCTCGTTCTCACGTAAAGAACGATGTCTTCAAATTTCAGTCACACTTTGATGTTGAAACGAAAGAACAACTAAGTTCGGAAGAACTCCTGCGAGCGTATCACCTCTATCAGGATGTTAGCAATCGCAACTACGCCTTTAATAATGTAGAGTTTCCTTTCCGCCTCTTCGAGACAATGAATCAAAACCCTAATTGGGAGTTTCTCACTTTCCGTTTGAAGAAAGAGTTCATTGCTAATGACGACGACTCATTAGTGGGAGTTGGGTTCACCTTTAAAACGAAAGAGAGCTACTGTGCGGTATTGCTAGGGATGGACTATTGCTACTCGCGAGAGCACAAAGTCTATAAGCAGATTATGTTTAACGCTATCATGCGAGCGCGAGCCCTGGGAAAAAAGCGAATATTCCTCGGACTCACCGCCGGTCAGGAGAAGAAAAAGTACGGAGCCAAGCTGATTTCGCGAGTAGGTTATCTACAAGCGCAGGATAATTATAAACTAGAATTAGTAGAATCTATGGTAGAGGTAGCCTAAGAGGCTGGCTAGTTAAGAATAACGGGGCGGTTAGCGAAGCAAAATTTTGTGGGAGCTATTGGCCCCTTTTTTGTTAATTTTAATGATGTACAAACCCGGTAGTAGCCCCGAAAGGTCTAAGGAAGTTTTATCCACCAAATTTGTGTACTCTCGTAATCTTTGACCATACAGATCCATCACAACTGCCTGATCAACTTGCCCTTCTATCCAAACAATACCATCAGTAGGATTAGGGTAGATTTTTAGGGAAGGGGTAATCGTTTCTTCAGAAGTGGGAGGTAAGCTAAGAATGAAGTCAGCACTGGCTCGATCAAAGCGGGGGTGCATCATTAGACTACCTTGCAGCTCTTGGTTTTGTACCCAATTGCCATTCACATTAAAAAAAAGCTTATCACCAGTATCGGTATTTTTATCAAAGCCAATAGCTACAAACTGATCGCTCTGCTGTTCGTAGCCAATGTAAAAAGTATCTTGTGCGGTCACATAAAACGGAATATCGTTAGCCACCAGTTCGTAGGAGGTAAATCCGTTGTACGTTGGATCAGGAATTGATGACGCGTTCACTGAACGAAGCAGGACTTCCTGCCCGGTAGAATCTACTAAGTCTCGCCAAACTAATAGTTGGATAGGCGTTCGCTGGTTTTGGCTCAAATTCGGGAAGTGAATATCGATGTGGGTGAGCAGAGCTTCTTCGGGAGCTACAAACTGGTACGCTACCTTTCCTCCTTGTTGATTAATCTCCACCCCAAATTCTGCCTCACCATCATCGTAGGCAAACCAATCGTCTAGTACAAATACGGCCCGAGTGGTATCATTTACCCGATAGTCGATTGTTTCATTAAATACGGTATCACCAGCAGCGATAGAAAACTCGGTTTCCAAGTACAGAGAATCAATACTAAGATCAAGTTGATTAATATTCAGAGGGTTAGCGAAAATTGTATCTCGCTCTAATCCTATCGGTACGGGGCTAATAGCGGTTGAATCATTAAGTATCCACTGGAGATTGCTAACGGTATCTCGCACAATTGCGGTATAACGAATGGGCTGAAGCTCTACGTTCAAATTAAAAAATTCTACTGAAGAAGTGCCAAGATACCGATTTGGGTTAGCCCGAAACTGCTGCATCGGAATAGCAGTATATTCTCCGAATAATGAACTAGGTGGTTTGGTAATTGCCCGA
>CAKZPJ010000358.1 GCA_937138955.1 uncultured Flammeovirgaceae bacterium
GCACCCCTATGGAAGAAATTAGAGAACGGAGAGGCTACTATTGATGAAACTCGAACCGGGCATTGTTGCTGGGAAGATGGTAAGCTTATAATTCCGGTAAACCACAATCGAGATAGTTCCTCTAGCTTTGTTGCATGGGATATTCCCCTTATTGCAAAACACTGGCCCCGAGTAATTGTCTGGCAACAAGGGTTTTTGGCATAAAAAAACCGGCAAGAAGCCGGTTACAAATCTTTATACTAAAAATCGAGTATGGGCGTGCGTTCATCAGGTAGCGACCTTAAATCAAGTACTGTTAGGCGAATATATTCTAACTGACCTGTCAGCACCTGATGAGTAGATTCTTTAACCTCGTACTGAGCCATTCGTTGCTTCATAGCTTGTAGAGTATCTACCTCTATCCGCAGGCAACCACTCAGTGTTTTCTCAACAGTATTGAGCACTAATAAGAGATCGGGCTGAGCGAATGCATTTTGAATAGGACCATCTACCTGTCGGAATACTTGAGGTTCGCCACCTAAGCTCAAAATTTCTTCCCGAACTATCTTTTTAAAATTATCGCGCTGTTCAGATAGGTTCATGAATAAACCCTTCAACGAAGGATCATCTAACCTTTCAGCTGCTTTCCTGTAACCGCGCTTAGCATCGCAGTTTTCTTTTAGCAGATCATTCAGGGAATCTACTACACTTTTTTGTACTTCCATAATACTAAATCAATACTGTTTCTGATAAACTCTTGGTAATTAACGCAAAAAAATAAATTAAGATTATAAATTTCTAAATAATTTTAGAAGAAGATTAGTAATTTTTAACATACGTTCAACATAAAATTATTTAAAGTGGTAATTGAACAAAAAGTTAAATGGTATAAGTAGTAGTTTCCGTAGGTTATCGTTGAGTTAGCAATTTCCGTGCAATATTATATGTTTGATTAATATGCACTTTCTTATTATATGGTATTTTGCTTCAATTATAAAATAATTATTTTAAATAAACACATTATACAGATATAAATATTGTCTTATGTAATATTTTTAGATTTTTATACTGATTTATAAAAAAGCATATACTTTTTGTTAAGCCATTATAAATCTGAGGAATTCTCAACCACAGTGGGTAATATTCTACGCCAACTGTCATAATTCTATTATTAGTCAACGTATTGTACGGATATGTCAACTCAAGGGTATACTTTTCTAGCAAAAATTGGGTTTTGTAAGATAAGTGCGACCAATACTATGGTAAGTGCTTACCCAATTTGGGCAAATCGTTCCTATTTGCTGCTCTTCAGTAGGCTTTCTGCTCACTTCTGAACTTTCGTTTCAGTTACGGGTAAGCTAGCTCGTGTATTCCAAGTAGATGGTATTCAATTAGCTCCCAAATTTCGGATGAATGCCGGAATGCTCTTTCGCTTAGGACGATCTTAAAGGATTAATTCCATTTTAGAATGAAGTTCATTCGTATGTAATAGATGCGTATTGTTTAACGTTTTGTGGATACCAAACAGTTGAACCCGATAAAGCGATACATATTCTCAGTGCTGTTCCTGATTTCACTTGCCAGTACTGCTCAAGAATCTACTTGGGGGGTATTAGGTGGGGTAACTCTAACGAACTACACCTCTTCTGAGATTATGCCGGATGCTAATCCGGCAATAGGTATTCTTCTAGGAGGTTACTTAGGTATCCCGTTAAATAACTCGCTGGATATTGAGCCTGGACTTTATTTTTCTCAAAGAAGAGTTCGCTATGATGCTGATGCTTCATCTTCGCCAGATTCTTTTTTTGGGAGGCACAATCTGTCTTACCTGACGTTACCAGTGCTATTGAGAAAAAGGATTATTGACAACTTTAGCGTTCACGCCGGGATATATGCTGCGGGGCTTATTCATAGCCGCTATACCCATACTAATGCATCCAACCAGACGAAGAATTGGGAGAGTTGGGGTATCTTCTCTGGTGACCAAAATCATGCTAATTCGGCGTTTGACTTTGGCGGTCAGCTTGGAGTACGCTACGTTTTCTCTTCTCAGTTTGTCATCAATGCCTTTTACGAACGAAGTGCACGCCGATACTTGCGTAAGGTTGTCAACGATGGCCCATTTAGGCATACTGCCAATGTATCAGTAGGCTACCAGTGGTAAAGTGACCTATCTTTTCGCGCTAATTCCTCCGTTGCGGTACAAGTCTAAAGCTTGTTGTAAAATGGTAGTAATTAATTCAGTGTCTATATCCCTACGAGGATTTACCGCAAGAACTTTCATTCGCGAACGATTGCCTTGTTCTAGCTGAGAATGATCGAGGTGTTTACCTTCTACCATCAAAATGTAAGGCTCATCGGTTTTCTTATCCGTCCAGAGGTAGCAAAACATTTTTTTCTTGTAGCAGAAGCAGGGCATTCCCCACTTCTGCGTTTCGGTAACATCTTCATCTTGTTCAAGAATAATGCTTCGCAATGCTAACAGGCAACTTTGGTTAGGCTCTTCTTTACTCAAGTAGTAGTTGTCCAGTTCGCGAGTCATAATATTGAGTGCTATTCTACCGCAACTAAGAAATCTACCTCAGCATCGCTGGGGTTCATTGCCTTCGCACCATATACCTCAAAATCGGCGGTGTACCTTCGGGCTAATTCTGTCTCCCATATTTTTGACCAGTGATTTATAATCAACCCTTTGGCCAGATCGCCTTTAGCGGTAGTTTTCGCGTAATTACCACCATCAAATGACCTTCCAACCATTTCTTCTGGAATCTTATCCAGGCTATTCACTTTGCAGCCCAGTATAGTCGTATAGGGTTGAGTATGGTCGCCCTCGTAATCAGTGTATAGCGAATAAACGATGCCATCAACTTTATTGGGAATTTTACCCTGCACGTTTTCTGACATAAATTTATTCCATAATTGGCCAATATCTTGAGCGGCCTGCCCATTTTCATTCGTAGTCCTTACCGAGATACCAATAATCTGAAACGGTTCAATTTTTACAGTTTGCATAAGTATATGATTTTGATTTTCCGCTAAGTTCGGTAGGGCGGATGACAAGGGTATGTCAGGGGTGGGTAAACATTTTTTACGGCACTGCTCAAAATATTCCTGAAGGGTGATAGCGTGCGGCTCGAACGATTGGTTGCTAACTCGTAATAATTGTATATAGTCCAGACGAAACGCTCGAAAATCACTTCTTAATCGGCAAAAAGCTACTAGTATCCAGTTTCCCTGGGTGCTGTACAACGCAAATGGTTCTACCGCCCGTTGGCTACGCTTGCCGGACAGTGACGTATAATCTAACTCAACCACTTGATAATTGGTAATGGCTGACTGAAGATTCATAAGATGATGACTCGATATTTCTGGCGGGCGATCAGAACGAATCTGAAGGCGTTCCGTCAGTAATTCAGTTTTTTCCTGCTGCGTATGCTTTAGTACCGATTTGATTTTAGTAATAGCTCGGTGGTACTGTTCCGCTAAAGATTGGTCTTGATTTCTAGCAATGAGTTGTTCAGCCGTAATCAGCGCATTAGCTTCTTCCTCACTAAACATCACCGGAGGGAGATTGTACCCATCTACCAACGAATACCCTTTTCCCTCCTCAGTGACGATAGGAATACCTGACTGCTCTAATGTTCGGATATCGCGGTAAATGGTACGGATACTCACTCCGTGCTGTTGGGCCATTGCTCGAGCAGTAATTAGTCGCCCCGATTGAAGTTGGGTAACTAAAGCAGTCAATCGGGCGAGACGAGGTTTATTGTCTGCAGTCATTTCTGACGCTACTGTCTAATATTTATTCTTCCGTCTTTCGGTTTGAATGGCTTTATAGAGTTTACCCTGCGCTTTGCCTTTCTGCCGCTTCTCCCGAACGGTACTTGAGAAATGTTCTTGCTCACGTTTAAGTTTGAGGTAATTATTGTAAGCCTCTTCCGAAATGCTCCCTTCGCTCACGGCCTCCGTTACTGCACAACCCTGCTCGTGGGTGTGAGTGCAATCGTGAAATTTGCAATCGTGAGCCAAGTCTATAATCTCATCGTAAGTCTGCTCCAGACCCTTTGATTGGTCAGTCATACCTATTTCGCGCATGCCAGGAGTGTCTATCACAATACTCTGATTAGGGAGCAATAACAGTTCACGGTGACTAGTAGTGTGCCGGCCCTTATTGGTGCTGTCACTGATAGCACTGGTTTTCAAAGCTGTCTGACCTTTTAGCCGATTAACAATCGTAGATTTTCCTACCCCCGACGATCCTAAAAAGCAGTAACTTTTGTAAGGCTGCATAATTTCTAAAAGTTGATCGAATCCTTCCCCGGTTTCGCTACTGAGCGCAATCGCCGGAATATTTTTGACACGTTCATTCAGTTGACTGATTAGCTGCTCGATAACTTCATTTTCTACCAGATCAATTTTAGTAAGAAGGACGATAGGCGTTATCTGGGAGGCATTACAAATAGTCAGGTAGCGCTCCAGGCGTTTAAGGTTAAAGTCATGACCAGTGGCTTGTACCAGGAAGGCGTAATTAATGTTAGTAGCGATAAGCTGGGTTTCGCCGTGCTGCCCGTACTGCGTGGCTTTGAGGCCGTGGCCTTACC
>CAKZPJ010000359.1 GCA_937138955.1 uncultured Flammeovirgaceae bacterium
TTTGTTGAGTACTTTGTCTTCTGGTTCGGTTAGGCTTTGCATGGTTTCATCTAGGTCAGCCATACGCTCATCAATCTGGCAGAGTAGCTCTAGCCCTTTTTCAGTGATTGTAATATCGACCAAATGCTTATCCTTGCTGCACTCACCTTTACAAGCCAACCCCTTTTGTTGTAAGCGATCTACTAATCGGGAAGTATCGGACATCCGATCAATAAGTCGCTCGCGTAATTGCTGGGTGCTGAGGGGATTGGGGTGTTGACCACGTAATATTCGCAGTATATTGAATTGCTGCTGGGTAATGTCGAACGGTTTTAAAAACTGGGTTAATTCGCCCCGTAACCAATTGCTGGTGTACACGAGGTTACGAGGTTTACCCGCAGTTTATGCCATTCGTTCGAGAAAGCCCATTGTTGAATCTGATCTTCAATTCGCATACGTTCTGAGTGTAAAGCCAGCACCAATAGCTGGGTTTCTTGAAAAGGTAATGACATTTACGGCAAAATTAAAGTTTAAACACTGATGTTGCAACGTTCATTTACCCGCATCCTGTTTGTCGCTCTACTGACATTGAGAATTTTACTCTTCTTCGGCCTCGGCTAAGCGGACAAAAGCACTTCGGCGAGGAGCAGGCATCTCGCTATCAATACCGCGTACCGTTTTCCAGATGACTTCACTAAACTCATTATCGGGAATGTTATCCTCTTCGCTCAAGTCAAATCGTTCCGAACGTTGGGATAATTCATTTTCAGCGGTGTTTATCTCGTCCAGGGCAATCCGGCTGGGAAGAGCAGTGTAGGGAGATGCATCCGGGTTATCAGTAAAGCACTCCCAAAGGGAAGTAGCCGCGGCATCGTACTGGCTCATAGGGGGTAAGCCTAAAATCAGCTCCATCGTCCGCAGTACCGAGGTGGTGGAGTACATCGTACTAATCACTTCGTTTCGTTTGGTGTAGGGACTGGCGACGAGCAAAAGTGAACGGTGAGCATCCACGTGATCTGGCCCATTCTGGGCA
Source organism: uncultured Flammeovirgaceae bacterium (assembly GCA_937138955.1). GTDB lineage: Bacteria > Bacteroidota > Bacteroidia > Cytophagales > Cyclobacteriaceae > Tunicatimonas. Next base: position 1,013 of record CAKZPJ010000359.1, read on the forward strand.
TCATCTTCTATAATAAAAACTGCTGACTCATTCCATATCGGGCTGTTAGAAATATGTTCTACGAATAAACCAATTGCCAGATCATTATCAGCCACCATCGCCCGGGGAGTAGGGTAGCCTAGTCGCGCCCCGGCCGTATGGTCATTTCCGAAACGAACTACCTGAAACTGAGGCACCGCATCGGCAGCTACTAGCGAGTCAAAATCTTCCGTCCATTTGTTTAGCCGGGTAGTATCCATAATGCGAAGATTGTAGCCTGGATAATCGGCGTCAATATTACCCTTGAGAGATTCCAATTGGGCAATGCCATCAGCTACAAACTCGCCGTAGCTACGGTAGCTCACTCCCGCTCGTTGGCAAAAATCCCAGATGAAACCTTTGTCAGGGTAAGCAATTTCCCGAGAGCCTTCGTAATCATAGGTGCCGCCTCGTCCGCCGTAGCTGGTTGGCCAGGTTTTTTCCACAAAATCGGTAGCGTATGCTCCCATCGACCAGTTATGACCATCGGCACTTACCTCGGCATCCACGTAGAAATTATCCAGCAGTACAAACTCTTCCGCCAGCTTATGATGGTTCGGAGTTACCTCGCGAGGAAACAGACAAATAGATGAATCGCCGTTGCCCTGTGGCAGGTCACCTAGCACCTGATCGTAAGTACGGTTTTCTTTTACAACATAAAATACGTGTTTGATTGGCGATGGATCGCCCACCCGCTGAGGAATCGGATTATTTGCTTCTCCTTCCGGATTCATTTCTAGTTCCTTAGAATAGGGGGTGTTTTCGTAGACAACCTCTGAATAAGCGGCCATCAGAGGTTCATCGGGCCAGTCGATAGCCGAGAGTGTTCCCCGCATCAATCGGGCGATGTACTGAGTTTCTTCGGTCCGTCGTTCGTAAGGGTTCGGCCCGTTCGGGTTAGGGTAGGATGACATCCCTTTTCCATTAGCCACGAATATCAGGTTATTAGCTACGCGAACCGCGGTAGGATACCAACCCGTCGGGATAAAGCCGAGGGACTCACTTTCACCTGGTTCGGCTACATCGAAAACCGCCAGACAATTATTATCGGCGTTGGCGATAAATATAGTCTCACCATCTTCTGAAAGTGCTACACTATTAGACGTACTTCCGGCCAGAGCATCGGGGTAGAGGGCGGTAGCAATGGTTTCTATTACCTGTTGTGCCTCCAGGTCAATCACCGAAACCGAATTAGCGTTGGCGTTCGCTACGAATAGAAAGCGATTGTCAGGTGACATCACCATGTCGTTCGGGTGGGTTTCCACATCAATTGGGTTACGGAATTGCTGGTTTTGGGTATCGAAGATAGCTACTTTTGCTCCGCCCCAAAGGGAAATATAGACTAGCTGACGAGTTGGATCATAGAGGCAGGTGTAGGCTTCCGAAGGTAAATCGTAGTGGTTGAGCACTTGGTTGGTTTCCAGATCAGCAATATAGAGCGCACTGTCTTCTTTGGTTACGGCGTAGAGCTGATTGTCTGATTCGTTCAGATCAATGCCAGTAATAGAAATCTTGTTAGGCCAGGGATCA
>CAKZPJ010000360.1 GCA_937138955.1 uncultured Flammeovirgaceae bacterium
AAATATGAAAAAATTTATACGCCAGCACTTGCATGAACCATAGAAATCGCGATTGGTGCATCGTATTCACAGGCCAGTCAGATTCTAGATTTTTATCATGCCAAGGAACACTTGACTCAATTTGCCCAGGTATATTTTGGCAACACCCCGTCAGGCAAAGCGTGGCTAACACAAGTCAGTGACCAACTTCTGGAACAGGGTGGATATCAGGTGGTGGCTACTATTGAGGCACTGGAGGCCAAAACAGAGCAGCTCCGAAAAGAAAAGGCCAAACTGCTGGGGTATTATCAGAAAAACAGCGACCGCATGGATTCCCCTAGCTACCTACGCCAAGGCTGGATGATTGGCTCAGGGGCTATAGAAGCTGCACAGCGTACTGTTGCCCAACAGCGATTAAAGTTATCAGGACAACGGTGGGGAAAGAAAGGGGCGCAGAAGGTACTTGATTTGAGAGCACTCAACATGAGCGATAGGTGGTATCAACTTCAAGATATAATGCAAAAGGCCGCTTAATGACATTTTGAAATGCACCCAATTAGGGGGCTAAATCACGACCTCACTTTTGTTCATATTCCTGTTCTACCTCTTCATAATATTCTTTCATCAGGTAAAAGGCCTCCTTTTTAAGACCACGCTCCGAGATCAGGCCCTTGCGGTTGTAGTCATCCTGAATATCGACCAGAGGGCGACGCGGCGAAAGAAAATCTTTGAGTAACCAGGGCGTAGTGCCACGTAGGAAGGGGATTTCTTTGAGCATTTCAATATTGTACTTATACACTTCTGCCTGAAAGTCTTCTGTCCAGCGTTGGTTGACCTCTCCCCGATAACCCTGCAAGGCACCTCCACCAAATTCGCTGAGGATCATCGGTTTTTCGTAGGTAGTTTCCCAGCGCAGTTCGTCACAGCTTTGCGGTTCTCCCTGGTACCATCCGCAATAGTTGTTATTACCAATGACATCAAGTTTAGCCCCCAATGGATCGTCAATCATCTTATTACCGTCTTCCGTCATGTGGTTTTCCAGGGCGGCAGTAAGCAGTCGTGTGGGGTCAAGGGCTTTGGCATAATCCACTAAGTCAGAAATGAACTCCAGGCGCCCTTCTTCCATCGGGGTTTCGTTGGCCACCGACCAGAGAATGACGGAAGCTTTATTTTTATCACGGTTGATCATCTCCCGTAACTGTTGCCGGGCGTTGTCAATGGTTTGCTGGTTTTGCCAGAGAATAGTCCAGTATACCGGGATCTCCGACCAGATCATCATGCCCATCTCATCCGCTGTGCGGGTGGTGTGCTCGTTGTGCGGGTAATGCGCCAGGCGAAGAAAGTTGCTGTTCATTTCCTGTGCCCAGCCAAACTGTACCCGGGCTTCTTCGGCACTGTTAGGCCGACCAGGTTGGTAAGGCGATTCTTCATGCATGCAGATGCCTCTCAAGAATATGCTCTGGTCGTTGAGCAGAATATCGTAACCATCCACTTCAATACTCCTCAATCCGATAGGCTCGGCAATCTTATCCGTTTCCGCTTCTACGGAAACTTCGTGCCTTTTCGGGTTCTCAGGGCTCCAGTAAGTAGGATTTTTGACAGCCGCAGTAAATTCAGCGTAGCCTTCGGCATTGGTCGGCACGGTTTCGTCAACTTGTAGTTCAACGACACTTAGCTTTACATTTTGCTGACGCTCAGGGCCGTTGAGCTTTACCCAGCCTTTGATCTGTTGTTCGTTCTGCGGATCAAGCTGTATAAAGTAGTTGTGTACAAAGGTCTGCGGTGCTTCAATAAGTTGAACCGAGCGGGTAATACCGCCGTAGTTCCACCAATCAAAAATGACGGTAGGCAATGCTTCCCGCTTGCGCTTGTTGTCTACCTTTACAATGACGAAGTTTTCCCCATCTTTGAGCTTATCGGTGACTTCAAAGTTAAAAGGCGTAAAGCCTCCCTGGTGCTCGCCCACCTTTTCTCCGTTGAGATAGACTTTAGCATCGTAGTTCACTGCTCCGAAGTACAGATAATAACGCATATTTGTCTGCTTGTCGTAGTCAAAGACCTTACGGTACCAGATGGTGCCTTCGTAGCGCAACAGGTCTTTGGCCTGCGAATTCCAGTCGCCGGGCACATTGAGCTTACGGGCTCGCTCAAAGTTGTATTCTATCAGGTCTGAGGGTTGTTGTACCTGTTGGTCTTTGAACCAGCCGTTTTCAGATTCTTTGTAACGATAATTATAAAAACCAATCTCTTGCTGGTCTACTATGGCATCCCACTTGCCATCCAGTGAAAAGGTATTACGGCCTTCCACATTTGCCAGCAGGCTATTGTTGTCATCCAGGATAGCCTCCCATTCGGAAGATTGAGCCTTGGTTAGCGTACTATATAAGATTAGGCTGAGGAGTGTTAGCGTTACTTTCATTGAAATTTTTTTTATGATGAGGTTATCTTGTTACTAATTTTAATTATGCCATACGATCCCAGTTTATGGCGCATTACTTAAATGATGCTGAATAGATTTCTTGTAAAAACGCTTTCCTAAGCTTTCCTTCGTAGGGTAAATCCGTACCTGCCATTTCGTTCCATCGTTGTGCCAATGTTGCATCCATCACTTTATCGGGATGAATTTCATGGTAGGGGTAGGCAGCAATGTATTGTCCTCTCATTCCTTTACCAGAACCACGTCCAATGTAGGGTACATTTTCGTATTCGAAAAGCCCATGAAAATAGCCTTGTGTACCAAGAAACTGCGCCACCTTGAAAAACTCGTCTCTCGGCCCGACATCAGTCACATAGACAGTGAAAGCGTTGTATTTGTGAATAGTTTTCTGCAGGACTGCTACATCTATACTTCTTAGCTGCTTCTTCCCGATGACTGCTTGTGCTGCCGCTAGTCCGGCTGCATAGCCCAAACTAGTCCAGGTAGGCTCCATACGGAGAGAAGAATAAGCCACATGCGAAGCCGAGACGGCTACCGGTACTAGCAAGCCCTCGGTACGGGGAGGCAGCATGATACGATAGGGCAGTTGATATGGCTGTACATAAAAATTGAAAGCACCCTCGGTAACGCCGGGATGAAAAGGAATAGGCGCTCCGTTACCATGACTGTCCATGCTGTAGTCGCAGATCGCTACGGCATCAGCATGTAATTTGGCCCGTACCTGACCCGGTACTTCGGGCTGGGTATCGTGTTCGGTCAAGACAAAATCGCTTTTCATACGTCTACCTTCCCGAAGATACAGGGCTGGGGAAAAGCCGTTGGTTTCCTCAAACTCGTCCCGGGCGAACCCCCAAGCTGAAGCCTCTTCACGAATGGACGCCGGTACCGTCGTATCATTTTGCATAAAGTACAGCAGCCCTAAAGTATAGTCTTTGTGTTGTTGAAAAATATCTGCCCGTGTAGCACTGTCTCCTTCCGGCCAAGCATGCTGTGCTTCCATCAGGCGGATACCAAAGGGCGAGTACAGCGGGTCGTTGATATCAGCTTTGCGGTTGGGCAGGTAACGAAATTTGATGACATCGTGCAGACTTTTTACCTGCCCCTCCTCTATTAGTTCTAACAAGCGGTCATACCTTTCTCTTTGGTAATGCTCAGGTTTCCATACGGTAATGCGGTTCTCTAGGCTGTCGGTCATGCAGAGGCGAAAGTTGAAACACTGAATCTTATGATCGCCGGCGCCAGTGCTACCCGGCAGGAATTTATGATCCCGGGAAAAGTATTTGACCCCAGCGAATAGCTCTCCGTAGACTGACCGGGATTCCCTCCCTACCCGGTAGGGTACGCCTGATGCAGCCATCAGGTCGCCCTCGTAGGTAGCGTCAATGAATACTTCAGCGGTCAGTTGCTGAATTTGTCCTTGTCTATTTTCAAAAGTTACTCTTTTAATCTGAGGATTTCCGTTTGTACTATCCAACTGCACCTGCCGAAGAGCATGCTGCATCAGTAGCTGAACATTATTTTTCTTAAGCAAGTCCATGAATATTTTTTGTGCCACCCGGGGCTCGTACCACACGCCGTAGTAGCTGTCGTCTACCTGTTTGGAATCAGGGCCGTAGGTGTGGGTATAGTGGGCAAGCACACTATCCATAAACTCCTGGTAAAAACCTCCCAGTGCTTCAAAAGTCTTAAAATCAGGATTGGACAACCCTCCGGTCATGATGCCTCCAAAATGATCGCTAGGCTCAACCAAGACTACATTCATTCCTTCGCGTGAGGCGGCGATACTGGCGGCTACGCCAGCCGGGGTGGAGCCATATACCAGTACATCTAGACTCGCTTGCTGTGCATGGGCACAGTGCCCGGCTCCTGTATGGCAAATGATAGAAATGGCTACGAATGATACAAGTCTTAACATTGAAATCCCTGAAATTTAAGGGTCAAACACTTTTTTCTGAGACAGGGAATTAGTTAACTGATCAACGGTTGACCTGTATGAAGCCTTTGCGGCTAGATTCACTGTTTCGTAGGGGTCGGTTTCATGATCATAGAGTTCCATTGATGCTATTTGCCCGGGCTGGTCTTCGGGGCACCAGGCAGTGAAACGAAAACGATTAGTTCGTAGTGAATGGGCCTGGAAGCCGTCATGGATAATAGTTGAGTAGGCATGATCTTTTCCTACTGAATCGGGCGAGTCAACAAAACCCGCAAAGCTTTTACCATCACTTTCCTGCTGGGGCAGTGGTAGGCCCGCAAGTTCACTGAGGGTCGGGTACACATCTACTGATTCTACTATCCCGCTTATCTCGTTGCCACTATAAGAAGTTCCGGACACCGACACAATTAAAGGAACCCGGGTGTCTAGCTCCATTGTAGAGTGCTTGCTCCACCGACCGTATTCACCTAATTTATATCCATGATCCCCCCACAATACGACAATAGTATTATCGCGCATCTCCAGCTTTTCCAGCTCATTCAGCAACTGCCCTACCTGGGCATCAATGAAACTCACGCAGGCGTAGTAGCCCCATTTGAGACGGGTTGATAAAGAATCAACGAACGGTTCTTCTTCGGAAACATCGGCGTAGCTACCCGGCTCTGACCAACTACGAAACAGGTAGGGTGGGGCTCCTTCAGGCAAACTATTAATATTGCTGAGTTGCATGTAATCAGATTGGTACGTATCCCAATACTGGGATGGTGCAGTAAACGGTAAATGTGGTTTATAGTAGCCAACAGCTAGAAAAAAAGGTTGCTGGCTTTTGGCTAACTTCCTCATCGCTTTTAGTACCTGCTGCGTTGTTTGTCCGTCAGGATAGGCAATATCTGGTACTACAGCTTGCTCAGTAGCATTTGCTTTGTGATAAGGGTTCGACCGTGCTACCTCCTTGTTATCTTCCAACGCATAAGCCTGAATCGGGTTGAGATGGTCGGGAAGCCAGGCTGGCTTAGACCAGGATAGCGAGTCCTGTAGCAATTTACTATTGTGATACACCTTACCGAAACTCAAGGTGGTGTAGCCATTTTCTTTAAAGTGCTGAGGCAGGGTTTTTATCTGCGGGATAGTATGGCGGAAGTGGGTTTGCAAATCCAGTACCCCCGTATGATGCGGGTACAGTCCGGTCATCAGGCTGGTACGGGAAGGGGAGCACCACGACATTTGGCAGTAAGCCCGAGTGAACATAGTGCCTTCTTCAGCCAAACGGTCAATATTGGGGGAGTGGACTTCCGAAACACCGTAGCAACCTAATTCTGGGCGAAGGTCATCAATCGCTATAAAGAGAATGTTGGGGTGGTCTGTCCGGGTATTTTCTATCCCACTACAGGACTGCAATAGCAGTAGAAGGCATCCGCCAAGCGTAGCCAAACTGAGCCGGGATAGGGTTAGGTTGCACGTGAAGAAGTATAAGGCTGTTAGTGGCATTGGGTTACTGGTATTCGATCGTTCTGCCTACCGTTGCAATCTTAGGCTGCTCTCCGGCAACTTCCAACCTGAACCCTTTAGGAGGAATACTAAGGGACTCACTTTCGTAAGTAGTAATTCCAAAGTTAACCCAGACCTTCGTTCCATCACTAAACTCAGAGCGCTGTACCATATAATCATCCGACAGATAATGATGGTCCACCATCGCAAAATGAGCCGTTTTCTGATGAAGGCGCCCCAGCAAATCGTAGGTTTCCTTATAAAGTGGTTTAAGATCTTCCCATTGATCATACACCAGTGACCAACTGGAAGGCTGACCATAGAGCACATCCAGCAATACGTGGTTCGCATGATCTTCCCGCCCGTAAGGAGTGCCGTGCTGCCAGTAGCCCACTACACATTCCCGGTATACTAAGTAGAATAAAGGTACAGTTAGTCCTACTCGGTACCCCATTCCACGGTGATAATCACCGCCGCCCCCTTGTAAGCCTTCACAAAAAGAAACGACCGGTAGGGCCCAGTCGGTGCCTCGCTCCCCGCCAACCACCAAGCCCCGGTCTTGTACGTTCTTCAGCAAAGCTTTGCGGTAGGCCAAATCCTGCCGACGGGTCATGATATTTTCTGGGTCATAGTTTTCCTCGTGGGAAGTGTTAGTAATCACATCGAAATAATAAGCATTTAGTGGAATGTGCTCCTCAATGCTCTTCATATTCCGATTGAGTAGTTCCTCGATAGCGGAAGTGGCAATATGGTGGGTTAGTCCCCCGTCCCATACTCCACCTAGTCCTATTGAGCCATCTTCTCGTTGGATGATGTACTTTTCGTCGTAGCTAGGCGCATCCGGATAGAAATCGTTATAATTATCGTGTAGGGCAAACAGGTAGCCCTGATCTTTTACCCGCAAACAGGCTTGTCGTAACCCATCTACTCCGCCTGGACCCTCTGCCGGGGGCCACATATCTACGTGTTCACGGTCGTAACCCATACGGTTCCAGCCGCCCAATAGGATCATGGTTTTCTCAATTCCCATCTCCGAAAGATCCTCAGCAATATCCCCTACCTGCTCAAAGGTAGTATGCACTCGAGAGTAGCCATTGAGTACCGGGCCGCTCCAAGCGCGTAGCTTGGGGGTATTCTTCCGGTTAGTGTAGATGTAAATCTTTAGGTCGGGGGCCCCAATAATTTTCGCTACTTCAGGATTGTCATCGATCTTTTGTTTTAAGGTAACGTAGCGCCCGGATTTCTTGGCTTCTTCCTTATAGCGTTTGGCCATACCCACGTAACCGTTTTCTACCAGTTCAACGCGCATTTTACGCGGATAGCTTAATTGTCCTAGGCTGGATTTCCAAATGGGGGTCAAGGAAGATAAACGAGTGCCGGGAAGCAGTCCCCGGCTATCATCCACGGTCATGCCCTCTTCGCCTACGTGGGCGTTTCCAATCAAGTGCAATACGCAGTCCGAAGAAGTTTCTACCATTGCCATCACCGACGAATTGTTTAGGGAGGCACCGAACCAGGGCATGTTCAGGCTACCCGATTCCAGCGTGAGCCAGCGTTCTTGGTCGGTAATCAAATCCCAGATGTTTTGCCCGTAGCGCATAAATCCGGCATCGTAGCGACTAGGAATAAGAATGCCCTGGAGGTGCGGGGCAACGATGTATCCGTTCGGAACTCCGGAGTTTACAGTGAACAAATGGGCGGGGTATTCTACGTCTTCCAGGCGCAGGTTGGTTTGGACTTCTTTCAGCTCCAGGGTAAACCCCTGCTTCAGCAGACTTAACTTAACGGTTAGTGAAAAATCACTATCGTTTAACCGTTCACCTTGAATACCTTGAAAGTGAAGTAGTACCGAATCGGCGTACTGCCTTATGGAAAAATCAGAGGAAGTCAGTGCTATTTTTTCTGGAGTTCCATCGTCATCGCTTAAGTAGACCCAACCCACGTAGGAACTACCCCAATTAGTATTATGCGGTTTGTCAACAAAGCTGAGCGCTCCCTGTTCATCAACCAGTACCTGAACATTTGTGTTTTCCAGGACAGGAGAAGCTCCCAAAACGTACCCCGAGGCAGCCAACCACAGAACAAAATAGTACAGAATAAACGGGAAGGTAAATAGTAAATGTTTACGCATAGGTTGTTTTGTTTGAGTTTTTTATTGCCCTACTAATAATTCTAGTCTTGGGTAATTTATTTATGTGATATCAAAAGATATACAGACCGTTCAACAAGCTTTAAATTAGCCACAACAGTAACACGTGCTCGCTCTGATGTAAGACACTTTATTTTTTTAGTTTTGATTCTGGCATTTGCTGAAAAACTTATCCCAACCCTAAACCAATGTTAGCCAAAAAAATCGTAAAACGTGAAAGAACAGAACACAATCTGTTTGAAAAAAGAAAAATAACGTTCCCGGAAAATTAATACGTCTTGAAAAATAAAAACCATATAGATTGAAGATAGGAATATGACCCGTTATGAACTCATCTGGACAAAGCTTCACCATGAAAAACAGGTGCTTATACTGACGGATAAAGCTATAATTGCTACAAAAAAAGAAAAGCCCCACCAATGGCAGGGCTTAGTTTTGGTTACTTAATTCAGATTACTAGTTGTATCCCGGATTTTGATCCGCTTCAGTTATGGCTTCGTTATTATTTATTTCATTCTGAGGTATAGGGTAGTACTCGTGCTTACCAGCCTGGAAATTGGCGATAAATTGAGGGGCTAGTCCCCAGCGAACCAGATCAGTACGTCGTACCTGTTCCATACTCAACTCTACTTGCCGCTCTGAAATCAGAAAGTCAATAGCCTCAGCTTGTGATGCCCCGGTAGGCCGGTCGGGCAAGATTGCTCCGGTAGGATCGGCCCGGCGGCGGATCTGGTTGATCAACGCAACTCCCTCCACTACTTTGCCCTGCTGTATTTTAGCCTCAGCGGCCATCAGTATCACGTCAGCATATCGAATTACATCATGATTCACGTCATTATCATCAGGGTTGTTGGGATTCTGCACGAACCGATCTTGTTGATATTTTTTATACGCGTATCCTGAAGTAGCCAATATATCCGAGTAAGGCACTTCTTCGCCTCCCTGCACGATAGTATCGTTTTCGGTGAAAAAGAAGGCTTCAAAACGAAGGTCGCGGTCGCCTATTGCGGTTCCACCATTTCCTACGAAGGCAGCCAGTAGCTCAGGACTAGGTTTAGCGTTATAGAAGGAGGATCCATCTACCCCGTATTCGCGGGGCCGAATGGTAGCTTCACGCCGGCCATTCTCATTGTTACTGTTCCAGCTTAATCCTCCGGCACCGCCCAGAAATTGCACTTCAAATACGGCTTCCCCGTTGTTCTTAACTCCAAATGTATGATTCTGACGCATAGCTGCAATAGCTTCTTCAACGGTTGTTGCCTCGCCAGTAGGATCATTGGGCCCACCAATTAAGTAGTAAGATCCGTTATTGATAACATCCATAAGTTCAGTTTCGGCAGCCTGATATTCCTCCTGGTACAAGTGCGCTTTACCCAGTAGGGATTTGGCAGCTCCCCGGGTGGCGCGCCCCACGTTCGCTTCATCCCATTCCCAGGGCAACTTAGTAGCAGCATCTGTCAAATCAGACTCTACCAGTTCCCAAATTTCTTCGGGAGAAGCCCGGGGGGTAGATAACTCCTCATCGTTTTCTTCGGTACGCAATGGGCCGCCGTTCCATAGAGCATTGATGTAGAAATAACCCAAAGCCCGTAAAAACTTCGCCTGGCCAATTACTTCGTCTTTCACCTGCTGATCAATGTCTATGTCGGATACTTCACCAATCGTAATATTGGTTTTAGCAATCATCCGGTAGAACATATTCCAGGGATTGTCAATGTGCTCATTTCCCTGCGGACCAAATGTATGCTGCAGCAGTTCAAAAGGTGCCCCCTGGGTGTTAGGGGTAGGAGCTACTTCATCGGAAGCAAAATCCAACATGAAGTGAATCCGCCTTCCCCACAAGCTTAAATTTTGAAGGGGGGCGTACGCCGCCGTAACGGACGCTACAGCATCGGCTTCGGTCTGATAAAACGAACCCGAATTAACACTGGTGTTATCGGTACGATTTAGAAATTCATCCCCACAGCTAGTGTACAGTAGGGATAAAGATATGGTTAAAGCAGTAATGATTATTCTTTTCATCTTCTTCAATTGACTAATTTAATTAAAATCCTAACTGAACTCCCAAAACAATAGTTCTCGGCTGAGGGTATAATAATCGGTCTATACCATTATCTCGAGGGTCGCCACCCTGCGTGCCTACTTCGGGTTCTAGACCGAAATAATTGGTAATGGTAGCCAGGTTTTGAGCCGAAGCGTAAATACGTAGCCGACGGGCATTAAGACGGTCTAACACACTGGCAGGAAGGTTATAACCCACTACTAGGTTCTTAATACGCGCGTAGGAACCATCAAATACGTAGCGGTCAGAACTGCGCAGCACGTTACGGTTAGGATCGGCTCGCACAATACGCGGCTCGGAAGCCGTATAGTTGGGTTGGTAATAGGTAGCATTGAGTGCTTCAACCCCCTGATTAAAGTTCTGACGGCGATCAACCAGCCAGCGTTTGGCCGCATTGTAAATCTCATTACCCTGCGAACCTTGAATAAACAGCTGGAAATCTAACCCTTTGTATGAACCATTGAAGGTAAACCCGTAGAGAAAGTCGGGAATAGGACTACCCAAAGGTACTTGGTCATCCCCGTCTATTATACCGTTGCCATCCGTATCCCTCCAACGAATATCTCCCGGGGCGGTATTGGTCACTGAGGTTTCAACATCCTGGGCATCAGAATCATAAACTGGAGCACCGTCAGCTCCGGTTTCCCCCGTGGTAGCCTGGTTAATATAGGCGTGGTTATATACCTCGTCCCAGCTTTGGAAGATACCATCGCTGACAAATCCGTAGAACGTACCGATGGGCTCGCCTACGCGGGTCCAAGAAACTTGATTGATATCATCGGTTACGCTACCATCGCGTAGGATTACATCTTCCCCACCTGAAAGAGCTAGTACTTCATTGTTGATCGTTGTTAAGTTAGCATTCATATCAAATTGGAAGTCGCCTACTGATTTGCGGTAGGTAATGCCCAACTCAATACCGTTATTCTGTATTTCTCCGGCATTCACGAATGGTGCCCTTAATCCCGCTGAATTAGGAACGTTGGCCCGTAAAATTAAATCCACGGTATTTCGGCGGTAGTAGTCGAAGTTCACCACCAACCGGTTCTCAAATAAACCCATGTCGAGCCCGATATCCAGTTGTTCAGAAGTTTCCCAGCGCAAATCGGGATTGGCTAGTTCATTCTGGCCGATACCTGCGATAGTTTCTCCACCGATAACGTAGTAATAGTCAGTAAGTAGGTTAACATCAGTAGGGTAAGCACTCAACGGTGCCTGGTTGCCGAGCGTACCCCAGCCGGCTCGGATTTTCAGGTCGCTGATAAAGGAAACATTATCCATAAACCCTTCTTCACTGATGCGCCACCCGGCTGAAACCGAAGGAAAGATACCCTCGGGGTTGTTTCCCCGAAATAGCTTAGAAGTAAGATCGTACCGAATATTAGACGTTAGTAGATACTTGTTAGCATAATTGTAGGTGACCCGCCCGAAGTAGGAGCGCAAAGCGGTTTCGGCAAAACTTTCGCTGACATCCCGGTTTACGGTAGCGGCTTCCAGCGAGACAACGTTGTCAGGCAATTCAGTCCCACTACCCCCAATGCTGGAGAAGTTGGTTTCTTGCACGGCAAAACCTCCTAGCACGGTAATGTTATGTTCACCAAACTGTTTGTTGTAGGTTAATGTCTGCTCCAAAATAGGGTTGAAAACCTGGTTTCGTGACCGATTAATGCTCGATGACGTTCTTAACCGACGTACTCCCTGGTAAGTAGGGTTATAGGTGAAGTTGTTCTGATAGCCAAAATCCAGCCCGAGCTGCAAGCGGTAGGTTAAGCTGGGAATAATGTCCCATTCTCCGTACAATGATCCAAAAATTTGGTAGCGCTCCTGATCGTTGTCGACCAACATGGCATCGGCAATCGGGTTAGAGGCATCTTGCCCCTCGTCGGTATCGGGGTAGCCGTATCCACCCAGAAAAGAAGGGTCCAGAATGGGTACAGTAGGTGCTTGCTTAATAGCGTGCTCTTGCGGTCGCCGTCCGCCAGCGCCTCCGTATACTTCCTTGAAGGTTCGGCTTATCAGCATTGTTTCGCCAATACGTACCTTGCCATTAAACATCTTAAAGTCAGAGTTTAGCCGAAGGGCATAACGATCAAACGAAGTGCCAACCATGGTGCCCTCCTGATCGAAAAATTCCAATCCGGCTCCGAAAGTGGCATTTTCGTTACCTCCCGAAAGGCTAAGGTTATACTTTTGAATGGGTGCCGGATCGTACAGTTCGTCTTGCCAGTTGGTATTAGTATTGGTGCCTAATAACCGCCCGCCACCGTCAGCACCGGGATCAAACGCCGTCGGCAACTGGCCATCGGGGCCACTGTGCAACTCCTGAATATAATTAATATACTGGTCGTTGTTCAGTACGTCGTAGAACCGGCCCTGGGATTGAATACCATAGTAACCATCAAAATTCACCTGAACCGGGCCTTGCTTGCCTCGTTTGGTGGTAATGAGTACTACCCCACCGGAGGCTCTTGAACCGTAGATAGCCGCCGCCGAGGCGTCTTTTAGAATGTCGATAGACTCAATGTCATTGGGGTTGAGACTGTTCAGAATGCTGTAGCCATTCACCCCTTGTTGCCCTTGCTGTACCTGTACTCCGTCAATTACGTAGAGCGGGGTTTCACCGTTGATCGTACCAATACCCCGGATGTTCACCTGAAGAGCGCCTCCGGGCGTTCCTCCGCCCGTTTGAGTTACCTGTACGCCCGGTACTCGGCCTTGCAGCGATTGTTCCACTGAGGTAAGCGGTATACTTTCTAGATCTTCCATAGAAACAGAGGAAACCGCGCCTGTGACAACGCCTTTTTCCTGCGTACCATAACCGACAACAACCACTTCGGAAAGCGACTGAATATCGGGTAGCATCAGCATGTCAATAGTTGATTGGTTACCCACAGTCACTTCTTCGGCAGAGTAGCCTACGGCCGAAAAAACCAGAATAGCATCTTGGCCGGGTACGGTGATTCGGTAGTTTCCGTCAATGTCGGTCACCGTACCCTGGGTGGTGCCTTTGACCAGGATATTAACTCCCGGCAAAGCTCCTTCCTCATCAGAGGTGACCGTTCCGGAGACGGTACGAGACTGAGCGAGCACTGCTATGCTTAACAAGCTCAATAGCCCGACTAGTGGCATAGTCTTTAAAACAGTAGTAAAAACTCTCATATAATAGCGTTTGAGTTAAAAGAATATAATTGAATAAAAATTGTAAGTGCAACTAATATCTATTAAACAAAAAATTTACGATGGTTTTCTAAGGTCAGCTTGGTTTTCAGTAGTAAAGCGTTTTATCAATAATTTTAAAATTGACAGCATTTGTTTGAATATATTCTAATACGATCCTCAATATTACTTATTTTGTGGTATTATCGTAAGAAATGCACGACATTTTTGTGAAAAATACAGATGTCGCAGTCTGGGAACGTTTGCAGATAATTTATTTTGAATGGATAACTCTCATATCGGTGTTTTTTGGGCTAACCTAATCCTGATAAAAAAACAATAGGCAGCAAGTTAGTAAGGAAGACCGTTAAGCAGGTAAAAAGAAGGAAAGGTGGATTGAAGTGTGAGGATACCCTGAGAATCTACTACCGAACGTGGGATTCGCTTTGCTTAAGCAGTGAAGATTTTCGGACGATTAATTCCGATTTCAGAATTCTGGTTTCGGGAAAACGGTCTTCGGGTTCCAATCGGATTTGCTCCAGAAAGAGCTGGGCCGTTGTTTGACCAATTTCATAAGTAGGCTGAGAGACAGTAGTGAGCGATGGGTCAATAAGCTCCGCCAGTGGCTCATTGGTGAAGCCTACAATGCCAACATCATTAGGTATCTGAAGCCCCATTTCTTTAATTATTTTCATGGCTCCAAAGGCAGCAGAATCACATACTACAAAAATGGCATCCGGTGGTTCAGGTAATGACAACAATTTCCGGGTACACTGGATACCGCTCTCCATGGTAAAGTCGCTTCGTACAATGAGTTCTTCTTCAACGGGCAATCCGTGCTTCTTCAAAATATCTAAATAACCGTTTAACCGGTTGGTGCTTATTTGCAGGGTAGATGGTCCGGCGATATGGGCTATTCTTTTATACCCCTGGTCTACCAGGTGCTCCACCGCATCGCGGGCTCCCCCATAATCGTTCACCTGCACTTTTGAAACATTGAGCTCTTTAGATACCCGATTAAACATAATTAGCGGAATACCTTTTTGCTGAATTTGTTTTAAATGGCTAATATCCTGGGTTTCGCGGGATAAAGAGCATATTATTCCATCAACTCGGCTGGAGAGCAGGGTGTGAATATTATTTATTTCGGTCTGGTATCTCTCACCTGACTGGCATATCATTACGTTATACCCAGATTCGGTTAATGCCTCCTGAATAGCACTGATCGCCGAGGAGTAAAAATGAATGATAAAACCGGGAATAATAATGCCGACAATGTGGGTGCGCTTGGTCACCAGACTAAGTGCCACCGAATTAGGCTCGTAGTTCAACTCCTCAGCTAGCTTTCTGACCTTTCTCTTGGTTGCCGGATTCACGTCGGGCAGTCCCCGTAAAGCTCGGGAGATGGTAGAGGTAGAAAGATTGAGTTTTCGGGCTAAGTCTTTTATAGTGATTTGACCACTGTTCATAAAGTAAGAAGATTATGAAGTTATAGCTTAATAGACATGATACATACGTTCCCGGTAACGGTTTGCAAAACAACATACTAAAATTTGAGAGAAAATTTTAAAAATATTAATCGTTCTGCGATTTACTGTAAATAGGTTATGCTAACTGATTAGATAGTTTTGTGAGCAGGCATCTTTGACTTTAGCACTATATTGATACATAACTACCTCTCTCTTTAGAAAGTCGTAACGGTGAGAATAAGAAAAAATTGAGCTACTTTAAAAATTCAGCACTTATTTGAGTCAGTAAACTTCAACAATAGTTATTGCAATCGTTCCCGGCAACGTTGTGGGTGATTCTTTACGTTATCCGAAAATAATTTTTATTCAAATTGGCGGAGAAGCTGATATAGTATCGTGAGTATGTCAATGAAGTTCTGCTAGTAGAAGATCCATGATAATCTGATGGCACCTCGCCTGTACTAAGGGAGTCAGGTAACCATTTGCTAGAAGAAGGATGGCTTGGGGCAAGTGTTACATTATAACTTGTGGCCTATCCTTCTTTAAATTACCTTTAGTAAGGCACTTTATCTAGGCACTGTTTTGAGTGTACGATTAGATTTTATCCAATCAAAAACTATAATCCATTGAAAGATTCGATCATATCCGAGATCAACCGACGAGTTGGTTATTTAAAAGAGAATAAAGATTCACTCACCATAGATGGGGATACCCATCCTAGTGACATCAGTGCTATTGACCCAGAATTACGGAGCAAAGTGCTAGACCATCCTAATTACTATCAGGGCAAGCCTATCGATACCAAAGACTTAATCCGGGAAATGGATATGGCCGGGGTAGATATGGGTATTTCCTGGCAAAATCCTTCGGTGTTGGTATACGAAGATATATCTGAAGAGAATTATTACACCAACTATCAGAAACTACTGGGAGCTAACCGGCATATATATCATGCTAGCGGAGAATACCCCACTAGAATCATTCCTTGTGGTTGGACAGACCCCAAAGCCTTAGGAGTAGACCTGGCGAAGCAGATGGCTAGCATTTGTATAAAAGAATTTGGCTTTCCGGTAGTGAAAATGAATCCGGGGCAAAATGAATACCCGATGGATAGCCCGGAAGTATTGGAGGTAGTATCCCATATTATCTCCTTAGGTGCTATACCGACCTTTCACTTTGGCGGAGATACCCCCTACACAACTATTCAGGCTTTAACTCAAATTGCCGAACAGTACTCTAGTCATAGAATTATTGCCGTGCATATGGGTGGTGGTGGTTCCCACTACGTGGAGGGGGACGGGCACTATATCCGAACTCGTGAACTTGGCCTGAAATATCCTAATCTCTTCTTTATTTTAAGTGCTATCCGCGATTGCCATATTGAAAGTAACTTAATCACGTATCAGTTAGCCGGCAAGCCTTTTTCGCAGAATATCG
>CAKZPJ010000361.1 GCA_937138955.1 uncultured Flammeovirgaceae bacterium
TCATCCGTTTACACTCCACCAAAGCCGCTTGGGTATTACCCAACTGAAGGTAATTTAAGGCTTTGTAATAATGCAGCAGCAGTAGTTCGTGGTCTTCGCCTGTGTAGTAGGCAACCATTGGATTAATGAGAAGCGAAGTAGCTGAGTTCCAGAAATTATTCCGCAAATCCTCACCTAACTCGTAAGCTCTTTCCAAAAAATTATTGCTGCCCTCGAAGTTACCTTGCATAGAAGCTACCACACCTCGGTTGAGATAGTACAGCAGTTGCGCTTTCCCCTCGGGTGCTTTTTTGCTTCCAGCTAGTACCTTCTCTGCCCGCTCCATATCACCCTCCTCAAACGAACGATTGAACCGCTCATTCATTCGGTAGTATGAAGCGCACGCACTCAAGAGAAGCGCAAGAAGTACAATAGGAAGCCGAAATAAGAAGCAGGGGGCTGGACGCATGGAGCAGGGGTGGAAGCTTAGAATAACTGTGGACTATTGACCATCGACCGTGGACTACTACCCAACAATATATTTCTTGATCTTTTTACCGTCTACCCAAACTAGCTCGTTGGTCTCCAGATGGGCCAATTCTAAATCAACCTGATAAAAAGTTACCTGCCGTCGGCCTTCGCTATCCACAATGGAGTTAATAGTACCAAAAATCATATAATCCGCTCCTAGCTCTTGCCCCCAACGTTTTTGGGTTTCAGGAGATGAAAATTCCTGCTGATCGGCTCGTTCCTCCCGCAGCTTTTCCCGAAATTCATTGTGCTGTACTACTCGCACTAATCCGGTGCGTACCATTTCTTTCTCAATATCTTTGATAAATGTGCTTGGCTCAATATGCTCGTGGCTTTTGTTGGTAATGAGCCCAACAATGACGACCGGTTTACGGCCTTCTCGTTGGGCGAAATCACTCCGCCAAGCACTAGCTAACACACTTTCGGAAAGGGCTTCGGCCACTCGGCGAGAATCGGCATCATTCCACCGGCCGGAAAGATCGATATCAGAATTAGTATCTACGCGGGTTACCGTTTTCTGAGCACAGCCCATTAGCACCAATAGCGCTAACGATAGAAGAAGGGTTTGGCATTGACGAGTATTCATAATAATATAGTTTATATTGGCTATCTTGAATTGTACAAATTTAGTACCGAACCCTAACGATAAACAGTGTCTCTGAACCAGCAAATCACATCATACTTACTACCTTCACTACCTGATATACAGGCAATCTACCTGTTCGGGAGCTACGCTCAGCAGCAGGCTACCGCGGAAAGCGATGTTGACATCGCTGTACTTTGTCCAAAACCATTGGAATCTATTCATCGTTGGGAGATCATTCAGCAACTTGCGAAAGAATTAAAGCAGGAAGTTGATCTCGTAGATTTACAGTCGGCTTCTACCGTAATTCAGTTTCAGGTAGTAAGCACCGGAGAGCGTATTTACTGTCGCGACGAAAATGAAATGGCCTGGTGGGAGTTGAAGGTTTACCAGCTCTACCTTACCCTAAACGATGACCGTAGACCTATTTTAGAAGAGATTAAACGCACTGGGACGATTTATGGCGGATGATGTTATTATAAATAAAGCAGCTACCGTTGAACGCTGCATTCGGCGCATTCAGGAGGATTACGATACGGATTTTCGCACAAAATTTACCAAGCAGGATGCCGTGATTCTTAACCTGGAACGAGCCTGCCAAGCCTGTATTGATATGGCGGCTCATACGGTAAAAGCTCGCAAACTAGTCGCGATTTGTTTATTTTATTGGCGGAACATCAGCTAACCCCAATGTCACTGGCAGAAACATTACAAGGAATGGTCAGCTTTCGCAATATTGCAGTACATGACTATGCTGCGCTTAATCTCGACATCGTTGTTAGTATTGTGGAAAAACATCTGGTCGATTTTACTACTTTTACTGAAATTCTATTAAAAATAGAGGGTTAATTAGAAGGCTTAAAATAGTATCTTTACCTATTCACAACCTAATGATTATGATTTTCAAAAAATTTCTTACTGCCACTATATTCTTTTCGCTAAGTGCTATCACAGCATTTGCTCAAGATAATATTAACGTACTCATTGTTGACGGTCAGAACAACCACGAACATTGGCCTAAAATCACCTACATGCTAAAGCAGCATATGGAAAGCACCGATATGTTTTCCGTAGATGTGGCTCGCTCGGCTTACACTTGGAAGGGCGACGAGTTTGTTGCTGAATTTACCATAGAGGGCGTCAGTGAAACTACTGCCTTAGATGAACCCAAACCCGATCCGAACTTCAGTCCAGATTTCTCAGCCTACGATGTCGTAATTTGCAACTTTGGCTGGAACGCCGCCCCCTGGCCCGACAAGACTCAGAAAACATTTGAAAAGTATATGAAAAAGGGGGGTGGCTTGGTTGTCTTCCACGCTGCAGATAACTCGTTTCCTCAGTGGAAGGCTTATAACCAAATGATTGGCTTAGGCGGCTGGGGTGATCGTACTGAAAAGGATGGTCCATTGGTGTATTATAACGATGCTGGTGAACTAGTACGAGACAACAGCCCCGGTAAGGCCGGAGCCCACGGTCCGCAGAGCGAATACCAGATTCAGATCAGAGAACCCGATCATCCAATCACCCAGGGAATGCCCGAAGTATGGATGCATACCCAAGATGAACTTTATAACAGCCTACGCGGCCCCGCCGAAAATATGGAAGTGTTAGCCACCGCTTATTCAGCTAAAGACCTGAAAGGAAGCGGACGGCACGAACCGGCTTTGATGACACTGACCTACGGAAAAGGGCGCATCTTCCATAATATTATGGGCCACGCCGACTACTCGGTATCCTGCGTAGGATTTTTGACCACCATGCTCCGGGGTACCGAATGGGCAGCTACCGGAGAAGTCACTCAACCTGTCCCTTCCGATTTCCCTACAGCTAACAGTTCCAGTTCAAGAGAAGTATTAGCGAAGGAGTAGCTAAGCTGTTGAGTTAACTTGCCTCTCAGACTATATCACGTGCGGTAAGACTGAAGTGTCATATGGGAGAATATGATGACAAAGAAGCTTATTATATGGAAGTTGCTCTAGAGGTGAGTAAACAAGCACTTCCTGACTGCTTACCTAATCCACCGGTCGGGTGCGTGATTGTATCTAAAGGGCGAATCATTGCTAAAGGATTTACCCAACCCCCGAGTAAGCCACACGCCGAAGTACATGCATTATCTCAAATACCCAAAAATATAAATAATTTAACGATCTACGTTACCTTAGAGCCTTGTTCTTTCTACGGAAAGACTCCTTCCTGCGCAGAAACAATCGCTACCGATAATAGAATTAGCAAAATAGTAGTAGCCATCATTGATCCCGATCCTAGAAATAATGGCAAGGGTATTGATGTCCTAAAATCAGTAGGTAAGGAAGTGGTGCTGGGCATCTCCTCTAAGGAAGTATCAATGTTCTTGCTTCCTTTTCTTTCCAAAGGTGATTAAGAGTACGTTGAAATTTTCAGAAATCGTTTAGCAGACAGGCACTACAAATACTTTACAATACTGTCCATGGAATTGTTAGTGATGCCCGCGGTGATTCTCTTCCATCATACTGCTACCAATCAGGCAGCCAACAGCTTCGGTTTTGGAGACTACAATCGGATCACCCTGTAAGTAGGCAGTTAGCGCGTCTTGAACATAGTGTTCGGTGACAACGCGGCGGTAGCGACCTAGCTCGTAAAACCAGTTATCAATTGCCCCGCGGTAGCGCACTTGACCGAGCGAATCTAGCAAAAAAGCTTCGGGGGTAGTACGCGCCTGAAGGCTTCGAGCTAACTGCTGCTGAGGATCGGGTAGGTGGCTGAAATTATATCGATAGTTCTGGGCGAATTCGGTAATTGTTGCAGTATCAATATTTACTACCGGATAGACTGCTACCACAGCTACGTTCTTATCTTGCCATTCTTGATGAAGCTTACGAAGCGTGGCACCGTATTTTTGGGTCACCGGGCATTCGGGATCCATAAATAGTACTACTGTGGCTGCTTGGTTGCGGATTTGTTGGGGAGTAAAGTCCTGCTGAGTAATCGTTTGAAAAGTATCCTGTGGCCAGTGAATAACTTGCCCGGTTAAGGTCGAGAGAGGAGCTAATCCCAGAAAGATGGCGAATACTGACGCAATGTAGCGCATAAGACTATCGAAAATTACCTATTTTTGAGATTAACATACTTTACAGAGTAAAAAATCGGTTAAATAGAAATTATTATTCTATCCATGACGTGTTATAAGCAGACATAAGAGCAAATTAGATCAGAATAATTTTATAAAAGACCGGAGGTTATGTGTACAGATTGTCTTGACCTCTCCGCTGATGAATTTGCCAGTCAAAGTGATTTTGAAGAGTTTGAGGGCAAAGTTTGGAAAAAATGTAACGAAGGTGAACTGATAGTTGTAGATGAATATAAAACTGAACCTGAGTCTAATCTAATTTTTGAGTCACGCTTTTGTTATCGGTGCAGTAACTGCGAAGAGGTTTGGCTTCTCTCGATACCCAAAAATGCGTGGCGGGGGTTCTTTTTACCAAAGCAGCAAGCTATTGAGTATACGAACCGATTAAAGGATAATGACAAAAAACGAACCCTTGGGTTTTGGGTAGTAGCTGCGATAGTGATTCTGATAATCTTATGGTATTTGATGAGCTAAGACAAAAAATAGCAAAAAGCTGGATTTGCTTTATTTTACTGGGAGTAGGCTGCGGTTTAATGAACGATGCCTATGCCCAGAACCAGATTACTTTTAATGACCATGTGGTGCATATCATCCATAGAAATTGCACTCCTTGTCATCATAAGGGTGGGATTGGCCCGTTCTCACTGATCACCTATCAGGATGTAGCCAAACGGGCAGATTTTATCCAACGGGTGACTGGAACTCGCTATATGCCGCCCTGGAAGGCGGATCCTACCTTTCAGCGGTATAAGAATGAACGGCTGCTTAAGCCTCACGAAATTAACTTAATCAAGGTTTGGGTAGAAAATGGGGCACCCCAGGGCGATCTGCAAAAGGTACCGTCCCCGCCTACTTTTGCTAATAATCCGCACCTGGACATAGAACCGGATTTAATATTGCCCATGACCCAGCCCTACGAAATTTCGGATACCGGCATTGAGGACTTCCGTTTCTTTAGCGTACCAACTAATTTGGAGAAAGATGTGTATCTGAAAGCGATTGAGTTTGAACCAGGCAACCGCCGTTACGTACACCATAGTCGGATTATGGTCGATACTACCAATCAAATTCGCGGTATCGACCGCATGTCGGAGTACGATCCCCGAATTAAAGAATTTCAGAAGACGCCATTGGCCGATGAGTTTATGTATGGCTGGGTGCCGGGCAACCTACCAATTGTCTTTCCCGACGGGACCGGCAAACCGCTGAAGAAGAATAGCGACTTGATTTTCAACGTTCACTACGCGCCCTCCGGTGTGCCCGACACCGATCAGTCTACCGTGAAACTGTACTTCACGAAAAAGCCCGTTAGCCGGGAGGTAAAGACTTTTGCTTTGCGGGAAAACGATATTGTCAATCAACCTTTCGTCATTCCGGCGAATAATGTAAAAACTTTTTATCTCCGTTCGGCTCCACTGAGCAACGAGATTCAATTAATCTCAGTGCTACCGCATATGCACACCTTAGGCCAATCGTTTATTGCTTACGCTATTACTCCGGCAGGGGAAACTATTCCGCTAGTACGGATTAATGATTGGGATTTTAACTGGCAGTCCACCTACGTATTTCGGGAGCCACTCACAATACCCGAACGATCAATTATCTACGCCGAAGGAGTGTACGACAATACCAGTAATAATCCCGAAAACCCCAACGTACCGCCCAAAACCGTTACCTACGGCTGGAACACCACCGACGAAATGATGAACCTCATTATGTACTACCTGGATGCTCCGCCCATAGGACCAATTAGGAGAGATTCGCAGGATTAAGTTTTTTCTTCCATTCGTGGCGTAGCGCTATTAAGTGGCTAAACAATACGGCGGGAACTACGAAACCCGGTAGCAACACAAAAGGAAATGTTAGTACGGCAATGTTGGGCTGATCAAAGGCCAATTGCTGTAGGGGAAATGGTATCGATAAAATTGCGTGAATTACGATGTTGGCTAACAACAGCAATGAAACAATATGCCACCCAATAACTACTGAACGGCTTAACACCCATTTTTTGTAGCCAAAATAATAAATTAATGGTGCGGTGATACCGGCCAGAATATCAAAGTTGCGTCCGGCAAAAGTCATCAACTCCGGTATGGTACCGTACTCAAATAGCTGATAAAGAATAAGTTCTACCGGAATTCTAACTACGTGAATCAGAACTAGAAGCGGAATATTTGCTTGATCTACCCACTGTTTCTCTCGTTGGGAATTGAAAATATAGATAACACTGAGCAGCGGTATAAATAACACCATAGTAAAGCGAGGGGGTAAAGCATCAGTTTCCTGATAGAAGCCCAAATATGCCAGCACCGATAGTAGTAATAGCCAGGCTAAAATGATCCCCCACCCGCTGGTAGATAGGCGGATAGCCGCACTCAGCATAATCAGCGTGAATACGGTAACCAGAATAAACTCTCCCGCAACAAACCAAGGAATAGAATCAAGCATAGTAATGACTAATGTGCAACCTGCCCCAGGATGAGCAACGAGCAATGCCGCCGTGGAACGGAGCAATGAGCAAAATTACAAAGCGTAAGTTTGGAAAAACAATGCATCAAAAATAGATTCCGGTCTCCGGTCTCCGGTCTCCGTCAAACCCCAAACTGCCGGAGGTGATGATCCAGATGTTTATGAAACATAGTACTCCACTCTTCTTTGGTAAGTCGCCCGAATGAGTGAGATTCAGCATTGTGGAAATGTTCTTCGCCCAACTCTTGTGTTTTCTTTAAATACTGAATGAGTCGTCTTTTTTCTTTCTCAAAATCTTTAGGGTCAGCCATTATGAACTGTGGTGCAGTTTGTCCATTCTTCTTATAAGGCTTATTCCCAACTACTGTAGATTTAGCAAATAATTTAAGCATGAACTTCACCAAAGCGTTAGGTCGGGGATGCTTATCCTCGAAGGTCATCTCGTAAGCTACGTTGCAGTGAGCCAGCATTTGAGCCACATCCATTTTCCCCCACTGATTGGGAGTAGTCGGAGTTAATTGTTTCACCCGGTTGATTAGGCTATCAGTTACGCTTTTTTCAAAGATGTTATTCGTCATAGGAAATGAAATATTAGTTGGATGTGAGTTAGCTAGAATTACATGAGCGTTCATAGTACTTTTGTTTGAGTAGGTAATATTTATAAGTAATCTAAAACAAAAGTAGGCTAGCCAGAAAATAAAATTCTTGCCCTATGACAAGAAATTACTGCTCGTTAGCAATCTCCTTCCTAATTCGGCTCAACGAAGTATCGGTTACCCCTAAGTAAGAAGCAATATACTTCAGGGGCACGTTCTGCACTAGTTCAGGTGCCTCTTTCACCAATTGTAAGTACCGCTTCTGGGCGGGGTCTGTAATCATGGCGATACTCTTCCGTTTGAGGGCAAAGTAGCTCCCTACCAAGCGAGCTCTTCCCCCTTCTCGGAAGGCCTCAATACTGTGAAATAACTTCTGAAACTCATCAAATCCCAATTGCCAGACTACGCAGTTAGTAAGTGCCTGATAGTATTCTTTAGTCGGGGACTTTAAGAAAAAAGAAGGCCAGTCAATAAGAATCTGCATCTGGGTATAAAACCCAGTAGTAATGTCGCTCCCATCAGTATCAATCGCATAAGATCGAGCAAAACCACTTTCTACAAAGTAGTAGTTACGAGCCACTTCACCCACTTGTAAAATGTACTCATTCTTTTTGAATGTAACTTGCGTAAACTGAGAAATTACGGATTCTAGCTCTTCCGCAGTGAGTTTATCATTTTTTAGAATTTCCTGGAGGATATGTCGTTCAGTCATAGATAATTATCGTGACTCTAAAACTATGCATTGCTACTGATTTAGAAAAACAACTCCCAGAGCTTAGGCAGAAAAATAATTACGCCAACTACCACGGCAATGATCGCCGATAGTAACACCGCTGCTGCTCCTAAATCTTTAATTCGTTTAATGCGGACATCCTGCTGAGGCGAAATAAAATCGGCAATGTGCTCGATAGCCGTATTGAGAATTTCAGTCACGAAGACGAAACCAATTGTTAGAATGATAACTACCCATTCGGTTAGGCTCAATCCGAAGAAAGCTCCCAGCATAATTACCACAAAAGTGACTACCAAGTGCACTCGAGCATTATGCTCCTCTTTAAATAGAACTCGCAATCCACTGAAAGCGTAGCGAAAACTTTTGATTCTATCGATGATTGAGAATTTTTTGGCAGACATCTCTTCAAGTCACCGATGTAAGATAAAATAGCTGACTGCTTTTCGGATGGATTCCAGGATTGTTCACTGCTAACTGTTCATTGTTATTTGCCCTACGCATGACGGCTCCAGTAGTAGGGAGTGAATAGCATAAGTACTGTAAACAGCTCCAGACGCCCGAGCATCATTAGAAAGGATAAGAACCATTTCCCAAAGGCGGGCAAATGAGCAAAATTATCCACTGGACCAACCGTACCGATTCCCGGTCCAATATTACCTAGCGAAGTAGCTACTGAGCCAACTGCGGTCATAAAACCTACCCCTGATAGCGACATAATAGCCGAACCCGTAGCAAAGATGGCGATATAAATGATAAAGAACGCCAATACGTTAAAAGCAATATCCTGCGTAACCGCGTTACCGTTATAGCGTACTGGAATCACCGCTGAAGGGTGAATTTGCCGTTTCATCTCAAGTATACTACTTTTTAACAAAATAGTGTGTCGAACAATTTTTACCCCACCGGAGGTAGATCCTGCCGAACCACCGGTAAACATTAACAGGAAAAATACTACTGTCAGTAGGGGCATCCAAGCGGTATAGTCCGCAGTAATATAGCCCGTAGTGCTAATGATTGATATTACCTGAAAGGCAGCGTAGCGAAAAGATTCTTCAGCATTATTTTCAGTAGAAATAAAGATACCCGCAGTAGTAATCGAGGTGATGATAACGGTGAACCACAGGTAATTTCTAAACTCCTCATTTTGCCAGACTTTACGAAAGCTCCCTTTCAACATGAAGTAGGTAAGCGTAAAGCTGGTTCCCGCCAAAAACATGAAAATAGTCATCACGTATTGAATATAGGCTGAGTCGTAGTGAGCAATACTAGCGTTTTTTGGTGAGAACCCACCCGTAGCCATCGTGGTGAGGCCGTGGTTGATTGCATCGTAAAAGCTCATTCCTCCTATCCAGAGTAGAACCGTTTCGGTAAGTGTTAAACTAAGGTAGATGATCCACAGTCGCTTGGCAGTATCGCGAATACGGGGCTTTAATTTGTCGGGTGTAATACCGGGTGCTTCTGACTGAAATAACTGCATACCGCCAATGCCCAGAATTGGAAGAATAGCTACAGCCAACACAATAATTCCCATGCCCCCGATCCACTGGGTGAGACTGCGCCAAAACAGAATGCCTTTGGGTACTACTTCAATATCGGTAAGAATAGTAGCACCAGTAGTGGTAAACCCCGACATAGCCTCAAAATATGCATCAGGATAGGTAGGAATGGCTCCACTTAGTAAGTACGGTAAGGAGCCAAAAAAAGAAATCAGTATCCAGCTCAAGGTCACTACTAAGTAACCATCGCGCCGTCGCAACTCTTTATCCCGCTGATCGCGAGTTATGAACCAGGTGCCTCCGCCTACCAACAGCGTGATACCCGCTGACCCCAGAAGAGCTTGCCAATCTTGACTGCCGTAGTAGAAGGATACGGGCAAACAAAGCAGCATAAACCCTGCGGTGAACACCAGGATTAGTCCCAGAATGTTGAACAGCACCTTCCAGTTAAATAGCATAATTCTTGTTTGTGTTAATGTGTTCGGGTTTTCATGCGGCCGCCGCACGGTATTCACGTAAGTAGAGTAGCCTTAAGTACTAGAATACACTAACACATGAGTACAGGAACACATCTACTTAAAAAACTTTTCTACTTCGGATAAAGCGCCTCGCTGGCTTAATACCACCACTCGATCATTACAATCAAACTCGAAGTTACCTAAAGCAATGTAGCCTTTCCCGTCACGAACCACCCCGCCAATAATAGCATCACCGGGAAACTTCAAATCTTTTAGGCGACGATTTACGATCTTACAGTTATCATTTACTTCGTACTCTAGAATTTCAGCTTCTACGCCGTGAATACTCGTGATAGAAACAACATCACCCTCACGGATGTAGCGAAAGATAAAGTTAGCGGCAATCAGTTTCTTATTAATCATAGTATCCACCCCCATATTCTGACTGAGGTGGATATAATCCATATTTTCTACCAGAGCAATGGTTTTTTTCACCTTCTGATTTTTAGCCACCAGGCAGCTGATAATATTCGTTTCCGAGTCGCCAGTGAGAGCAATAAAGGCATCCATGTCGGCCAACCCTTCTTGCATAAGTAGCTCCACATTGCGCCCATCACCATTAATCACTAGTACATTCGGCAACTGATCAGCCAGTTCAAAGCACTTGTCTTTGTCCCGCTCAATCAGCTTAATTCGGTATGAGTCGCTTAGCTTTCGGGCAGTATGATAGCCCGCCTTACTACCCCCCAAAATCATTAGACTTTGAATATTCATCTTCACCTTGCCCGTAAGTTTGAGTACTCGATCAATGCCATCGGGCTGAGCAATAAAGTATACGTGATCGTTTACTCTCAGGCGGTTATGTCCCTTAGGAATTATTGTTTTACCATCGCGTAGAATAGCAACAATAATATAAGAATCGTCAGGGTTGAGCCGAGAGGTTTCCGCTAGTGTCTTACCAATCAGATTACTATCGTGATCGAGCGTAATACCAATCAACGACAGTAGCCCCTGATCAAATTCAAAGGTGTCCGTAACGGCAGCCATGCGGAGCAGTCGCTTTACTTCCCGAGCCGCTAGCGATTCCGGTGAAATTAGTTCGTCGATGCCTACTTCTCGCAAATCTAATGTCTCCTTGTCCATTAGAAACTCCTCGTTAGTAATACGAGCCACAGTGCGCTTCACTCCCAACTGCTTAGCAATAATGGTAGTAGCCAAATTTATCTCTTCTGATTCGGTTACAGAAATTAGCAAATCAGCCTCGCCCACATTCGCTTGCTTAAGGGTCTTGAAGGATGTAGCATTTCCCTTAATGGTAGCTACATCAATCTGACTACCCAATTGGCGAAGACGCTCGGCATCTAGATCAATAACTACAATTTCTTGATTTTCGTAAGAAAGGAGTTTAGCTAAGTGTGCTCCCACATCACCCGCTCCGGCAATAACAATCCTCATAGCAGTAATGAACTCAAAAAAAGCAAATATAGCATAATAGTAGTTGAAAGTTCATTCCGCCCCGGATAAGTTCCGGGGGTGTTCCGGTATTGAAAATGGATAGTTGATAATGTCAAGCTGCTGTTTATCAATAGCTTATAAAGTTAGAGGTGCTGCGAAACTTCCTTAATGTTGCTTAGTTGCTTGAACTGAGGGTGGTCAATTTTGTGATCCACCTTCTCGTAGGCCCAGGTAGTGTGGTAAGGTACGTGAAAGGCGTGGCCACCGAGGTTCAGTACGGGCATAATATCGGATTTTAGCGAGTTGCCAATCATCAGAAATTCCTGAGGAGGGATATCCAGATGTTGAATCAGCTTTTCATAATTGGGTTCTTTTTTCTCTGATACAATCTCAATATGATGAAAGTATTCTGTTAACCCTGACTTTATCAACTTCCGCTCCTGATCCAGCAAATCGCCCTTGGTTGCCATTACTAGTCGGTATTTTTCTTGTAAAGCTTGTAGTACCTCTTCCACTCCTTCCAGCAGTTCAATCGGTTTATCTAGCATCTCCTTCCCGAACTGAATAATCTTCTCAATCGCGTCTAAGCCAATCGTCTTATCTGACATCTGGATAGCCGCCTCAATCATAGAAAGCGTCATGCTCTTAATGCCGTAGCCGTAGAGCGCAAGATTATTGATTTCGGTTTCCAGCAGTTCGCGAGAAACGCTGTGGTGGGGCAGGTAGTCCTCCATCATCTCACAGAACTTATCCTCGGTTTCCCGGAAGTAGGGTTCGTTCACCCACAGTGTATCATCCGCATCAAAAGCAATTACTTTAATCTGGTTCATAGCTGTAAATCTAGCTTTTGCCAAGTAGCATCCCAAATGGTTTTCTATCTTTGCAGGGTTGTAAAAATTAATGTTATGGAATTCCTATTGATTGCCTACGATGGCACAGATAGTACAGCGTTGGATCGGCGAATGGAAGTAAGAGAGAAGCACTTAGCGTATGCCCGTGAACTTTACAAAAATGGTACGCTAATTAAAGGAGGAGCATTTCTCAATGAGGAAGGACAGATGATTGGCTCTACGGTGCTATACCAAGCCGAATCAGCAGAGGAGCTGCAAAAAGTTATTGATAACGATCCGTACATGACTAACGGAGTGTGGGTTGATATAAAGATTAAGCCAATTCGTTTAGCCAATCTGGATTAGTAGAGGCGAAAGCGGGAAATCTGCTAAGGAGAAACTAATTTTGTGCTTCCATTGTCGAATAGGCGCAGAGCGCAATATATATGAGCAAACTTACTGAAGAAATAGCCAAGCGGCGTACGTTTGGCATTATTAGCCACCCCGATGCGGGTAAAACAACCTTAACTGAAAAGCTACTGTTGTTCGGTGGGGCTATTCAGACGGCCGGAGCGGTAAAATCCAGCAAAATCAGCCGCCATGCTACTTCCGACTTCATGGAGATTGAAAAGCAGCGGGGTATCTCCGTGGCTACCTCAGTGATGGGATTCATGTATAGAAACGGTGGTGACCCCATCAAAATTAATCTGCTGGATACCCCCGGTCACCAGGATTTTGCCGAAGATACCTACCGAACTCTTACTGCGGTAGATAGTGTAGTGATGGTGATTGACTGTGTGAAAGGCGTAGAGATTCAGACCGAGAAGCTGATGGAAGTATGCCGGATGCGAAATACCCCGGTGATTGCTTTTATCAACAAACTAGATCGTGAAGGCCGCGACCCCTACGATCTACTGGATGAAATTGAAGCCAAACTAGACATTCAGGTACGCCCGCTAAGTTGGCCGATAAGTATGGGGAAAACCTTCAAAGGGGTTTACAGTCTGTACAACAAAAGTCTGTTTGTTTTTCAGCCTAGTAAACAGAAGTTACAGGATGAAGGAGTACAGATTAGCGACATTCATAGTCCAGAGTTGGATGAATATATTGGCGAGAACTTTGCCGAGCAACTGCGCGAAGACGAGGAATTGATTACCGGGGTGTATCCTGAGTTTGATATGGAAGGCTACCTGAGTGGTAAAGTAGCTCCGGTATTTTTCGGCAGTGCCGTTAACAACTTCGGCGTGAAGGAGATGCTAGATACTTTCGTAAACATTGCTCCACCCCCAAAAAGCCGAGAAACCGAAGAGCGAGAAGTTACTCCTTCAGAAGAAAAGTTTACCGGTTTTGTGTTTAAGATTCACGCGAATATTGATCCCCGGCATCGCAACCGCATTGCCTTTGTCCGAATCTGCTCGGGTACGTTTGAGCGTAATAAACCGTACTACCATACCCGGCTCAAAAAGAACTTTAAGTTCTCTAGTGTGACCGCCTTTATGGCGCAAGACAAGGAAATTATTGATGAAGCCTTTCCTGGCGATATTGTTGGATTGTACGATACTGGCAACCTGAAAATTGGCGACACGCTCACTGAAGGCGAAGAAGGCACTTTCAAGGGAATTCCTAGTTTTTCACCCGAAATGTTTAAGGAAGTGATTAACCAGGATGCGATGAAGACTAAGCAACTGGATAAAGGCTTGTCGCAACTGATGGACGAAGGAGTTGCTCAGTTATTCAGTTATGAATTAGGCTCACGAAAAGTAGTAGGCACAGTTGGAGCACTTCAGTTTGAAGTAATTCAACACCGATTGAAAAACGAATACAATGCTAGTTGTACGTTTCAGCCGATGAATCTATACAAAGCCTGCTGGATTAGTAGCGACGACCCAAAGAAGCTCCAAGAATTTATTAACTCGAAAGAGCGACACATTGCCAAAGACAAAGACGGCAAATACGTGTTTATGGCCGAAACCAAGTCCTGGCTACAAATGGTGCAGGATAATTTCCCTGACATCCGGTTTCACTTTACTTCGGAGTTCTAAAATCTACATAGCCTACCTTCCGAATATTGTAGAAAATATAGGCTCGTTAGGTTTGAATGCTATTATCCATATTCATCAGAATTGAGTATATTCGGATAGTATTTGAAGAAATTTATGCAGGAACCTTCGTTAGATCATTGGACCATTATTTTTCTGATAGCCGGAGCGCACGGCCTGTTTTTATCGCTGGTACTTTTCCTCCAAAAGAAGGGTAACTCCCGCGCCAATCGCTTGCTGGGAGTCATCATGCTGCTCTTCGGCATCACACTATTTTATTATGTCGCTTTCTGGACCAATTATATTGAAGTGCTACCCTCGGCACTTAATGTTATATTCATCTTACCACTGACGTTTGGGCCGCTATTTCTCTTTTACTTTAAGCAGTTATATCAAGAAAAGCTTCATCAACGGGATGCTTGGCATTTTTTGCCAGCCACCTTGTTTTTCATCTACAACTTTCCCAATTACATTGACATTGAGTGGGAACTGCCAAATCCAGCTTGGCTTTACGGAACCGCATCGTATGTACCGCGAGTAATTATTTTCACTCTAGTAGTTCTTGCCTACGCGGTTTACCTGTTTTACTACCTAAAGCAAAAATATAAAAATGCTACCCTACTACCGTCCCAGTACCGATGGATGCTGAAAGCAGCAATTTGCTACGCCGGATTTGCCGTAAGTTTGGCAATGTACTACGTACTGTACCTAACAATTGACTTTGATATTACCCATGATTATGCCGTATCCTTCTTTATGGCAGGGTTTATTTACTTGGCAGGGTATCTGGGGTATCGTCAACCAGAGATATTATCTGGGCAAATAGCTGAAACCAGGAAAGCAGCTTCTAAATATGCTAAGTCCGGCCTAACCACGGCGGAAGCAGCTTTCCATTTGAAGAATATTACTAGGTATATGGAAGATAAGCAGCCCTACTTGGATTGCGAGCTGAAGATGGAAGAGTTAGCGCAACAACTGAACTTATCTAAACATGTCTTTTCTCAAATCATCAACGATAAATTGCAGCATAATTTCGCTGATTTTATCAATCAATATCGGGTGAAAGAAGCCCAGCGTTTGTTGTCAGACCCAACCCATCAGAACGAAAAAATTATCAGTATTGCCTACGACGCTGGGTTTCGCAACAAAGCTTCATTTTACAATGCGTTTAAGAAACACGCTGGGGTATCGCCCACCCAATACCGCGACCGCATTCTAGCAACCCCCGAGCAAAAGAAAAGAATTGCCTGATTTTTTGGGTCTAAACTTATCGGATTAACCTCTTATTTGGGACACAAGCGCCATTTTGCGTCTAACCCAACTAACTCCGATGCAATGACACTGTTCTCAACCTTACTGTTCCTATTTCTTCCTTTCCCCGAACCCCCCAGTACCGTACCGGAAAATCTATTTGATTTTTGGGTAGGCGAATGGAATCTCACTTGGGAAGATGCCCAAGGTCAAACCCAAAAAGGGAGTAACCGAATTGTGAAGATTCTGGGTGAAAAGGTAATTCAGGAAAATTTCGAGGCCATTCCTGCTACTGAGAATGCAACTACTCTCAAGGGTATGAGCCTATCGGTTTATAATCCCCAAACTAAGCAGTGGCATCAGGCCTGGGCAGATAGCCAAGGTGGATACTATGATTTCATCGGGCAGTTTGAGGGCGATGAGCGAATGTTTGTTACCTCTGTGACCAATCAGCAAGGAGAGGAAGTAGAACTGCGCATGGTGTTTCGAGATATTTCCGAAGATACTTTCGTCTGGGATTGGGAGTCATCAACCGATGGAGGAGAAACCTGGAATTTAAATTGGCAAATACACTACCACCGTAAAACGAAATAAGAGAATGGTTAATGTTTCATTTTTATTTCCAGCTATCGCAAATCAGGTTAGTCATACTTCGGCTATATCACACTGGTTGGGCGAGTGGAAAGTACGCTGGAAAAGTAGTTTAGGTGAGCAATTTGTAGGAAATAGTCGATTATCATGCCCTAAAGAGAATAGCTTGCTTAAGGAAGAGTTGAATGTAGATACTCCTGGAAATTGGGAAGGTTGGCAGGGCTTGACCCTGGCTAAATTTAATACCAAAAATAAAACCTGGCACTACGCTTGGCAAGACAACCGAGGTAGCTACTGCGACTTTATCGGGCAATTTACCAACCGAATTTTTTCGCTACAATTTGTGGATGCCAACGGTAAACAGATAAAGCAGCGAATGATCATACGTTCACTTAGTAGCGAACAACTCGTTTGGGAATGCGAAAAGTACCAAGATAGGGCTTGGCGGAAAAGCTGGCGAGTTGAGTACCGAAGGAACTGAGAAGCTAATACTACTATCGGCTCAGAATAGCATTCAATTTTAGCTTTAACATTCCGATAATTAGGAATATGTAATCCTGGATATCCAGGAAATTTTAGTTAATCCTGATATGATTTTTGGCAAACTGTAAAGAATATTCCGTCGGAAGATAAAATGTTCTTTTTACTTTTGGGCATGCCTCTAAAACCCCAAGTAATCTACGAAGACAATCATCTACTGATTATGAATAAACCTACCGGTTGGCTAGTGCAAGGTGATCGTACCGGAGATCGCCCATTGGTAAATTGGGGGAAAGATTATCTGAAGAAAAAGTACGATAAACCCGGAGCAGTATTTCTGGGAGTAGTACACCGCCTGGACCGACCAGTGAGCGGAGTGGTGGCGATGGCGCGAACTTCTAAAGCCTTGTCCCGAATGAATCAGCTATTTAAGACTCGGGAGGTAACCAAAACCTACTGGGCATTGGTGCAAACCCCACCTCCCCAGCCCGAAGCCGAGCTAGTTCATTGGCTTATCAAAGACTCAGCTAAGAATAAGGTTACTGCCTTTCGTAGCAAGAAAAACAATGGTAAGCAGGCTGAGTTATCGTATCGCCTGCTGATGCGGGGAAATCCCCCTAACCCGTTCCACGGCGGCCCTCTTTTCCAAAGGGGGAAAAGCATAACGTATTTATTGGAGGTGAAGCCACTTACGGGGCGGTCGCACCAGATTCGGGTACAGTTAGCGGCGATGGGCTGCCCAATTGTCGGCGATGTGAAGTATGGTGCGGCGGAACCGTTGCCGGATGCTAGCATCGCTTTGCACGCCCGACAGCTATCATTCGTTCATCCTGTTCGGAAAAAACTAATCAATTTTACAGCAGATTTACCGCTGCTTGATCTTTGGCAGCCTTTCGCATTGGTTGAGGAACCGAAACGCGATTAGTTGCCGTTGGTACCATCGTATGAACTGGATGGAAAAACTCAAAGACCGCTGGGAGGTAAATAGCGTAGGGCAAGTGATCGTTATTCTAATTGTGTTTGCCTGTACAGGTTTTTCAGTGCTTTTCATCAAAAAGCCACTGTTTGATCTGGCCGGCATCACCTCCGAAACTTCTGCCTGGATTCGAATTCCTTTTTATCTACTCACCATTCTTCCTGCTTACCAAGTACTGCTGCTGACCTACGGTTTCATCTTCGGTCAGTTCCGCTTTTTCTGGAATTTCGAGAAGAAAATGCTAGGCCGGTTCAAAAAGCTGGGTGCCCTCACCAGAAGAAAGACTGGCTAGTTAAAATTTCTTTTTGTTTTTTCCGGTTGTCCTTCTCCGACAAAAGCACAGTCTATCTGTTAGTGGTTTCCTCACCTTAAGTTATTGATAATAGCTTACTTACAGTAATTCTATTCCTTAATTGAGGATTATATAGCCAGGTGCCTAAAGACGTTACTTCCTTTATTCTAATTCAGGCTAAAGGAAGTTTTTCACCTGCATACCTAACAATATTATGTATTTATACGTAACATTGTTAGGTATAACGAAAGCATCTCTTTTATGGCAACCAAAGCGTTAGTCGCAGCCTCATCAAAACCTTTAATCCTATCTATTCTGGCTCACGGGAAAAGTTATGGGTATCAGATCATTAAAAATGTAGAGAAACTCTCGGGCGGAGAACTGGAGTGGACTGATGCTATGCTTTATCCGGTACTACACCGCATGGAACGAGACGGGCTGATAAAAGCCGAATGGGTAGTATTGGATAATGGCCGAAAAAGAAAATACTACGAACTCACCACGCTAGGAAAAGAAGTAAGGGAAGCTGAAAAACAACAGTGGCTCAACGTAAACCACGCCCTCAGTATTCTTTGGGGATCTAACCCCCAGCTTGAACTTGGATAAACATAACCCATGAAATTTAATCTAGAAGAAGCCATTCGTGGCTGGAAAAAAACACTGAGACAGCAGCCCGGACTGGAACCGGGCTACATTGAAGAAATTGAAAGTCACTTACGCGACCGCATCGATGATTACTGCAAAGAAGGGAAAACCGAAGAAGAAGCCTTTCGGCTGGCTCAAGATAAATCGGTAGACAACGCCGAGACATTGGCCGATGAGTACTTTATCGCCCGCACCAACGGAAGAAAAACGCCGCCTTGGAAGAGGAAGCTAAGTATTCTCTACCTAATGCCCAACTATCTTAAAATTGCGGTACGGAACTTCTCCCGTAAATCCGTTTACACCGGAATCAATCTGATCGGGCTAGTTCTAGGTATACTTGGGGTGGCACTGGCGGCGCTGTACATTCAGTACGAAACCAGTTTCGACCAATTTCATAGCAAAGCCGATCAACTGTACCGGCTAGCCCGAACGTACCGATCGCAGGATTATAGTGTGGTGAGTTTTGAGAGTTATTTCAATACGACGCGGGCGAGTCA
>CAKZPJ010000362.1 GCA_937138955.1 uncultured Flammeovirgaceae bacterium
AACCGTACAACGGCAAGGAACTTTTACGGCTGAAAGCGGCAAACCAACCGCCGGAATGGCTCAAATTGGTACCGACCAAGATGGTGAAGTATTTCTTCGTTTTGGTAACGATTTTACCACCGACTTAGCTACCGGAACGGTAACTATCTACCTTTCTACTTCAGAAGAGCTGCAAAGAGACGCTGGAGCGGGTAACCCTGATTTACAGTTAATAGGCGCAGTAGGAATGAATGGAGAAGACTTCTTCAAGTTGGCGGGTGCCCCTGATAGTAAGTTTACTCACGTAATTCTGTGGTGCGAATCAGTGGGAATCCCCTTCGGAAATGCTGAATTACAAGTACAGTAAAATCAGGAAGTAAACAGCTAAGCCAGAAGTTGCTAGTTGGTGAATAGACTGAGCAGCTTCTGGTTTTTTTATGTCTTATATCATGAAATATATTGTCGTTACATTCTCACTACTACTGATTCAAATTAACGCATTTGGGCAGAGTGGCTGGGCGAGAGAAAAAGGGGGCGCATTTGTTCAAGCCTCAGTTAGTACTTTTAGCTCCAAAGATTTTTACTCAGTTACGGGTAACTTGTTTGACCAAGGCGACCGCTTTCAGAGTCAGGCACTAACCATTTACGGAGAATATGGGATTACCAACCGAATTACCGGAATCCTCAACCTACCGCTTTACAAGTCCGGTCGATTTAGTGGTACTGACCGGGTTGGCGGCATCGGCGATATTCGGGTGGGGGCAAAATATGCCATCTTCCAACAAATTCCGGTATCTTTTGCCATTGAAGCAGAAATACCTACGGGTGATGGATTTAATTTTGCTCAGGTACAAGACCCCATAGTGCCTGGTGAGCGAATCAATATACCCGTTAGCGATGGAGAGTTTAATGTATGGTCAACGTTAGCAGTTTCTAAGAGCTTACCAACCGGCAAAACCTACGGTAGTTTCTACGGGCAATACAATATTCGCACTGAGGGGTTTACCGATCAGTACCGCTTAGGATTAGAGTTAGGTCAAAGATTTATTGACCGAATTTGGCTTATTGGACGACTAGGTATCCAAGAAAGCGTGTCCAATGAAATAGAAACCACCGTATCATTTCTATACGGAGAAGGAACGACTTATACGACCTACGGTCTGACAGTTATGGCTGATCTGACCAACATCTTGAAACTTACCGCCTCATTTAATGAATACGCCGGATTCATTGCTGACCGAATGAATGTTTACGATGGAGCTACTTGGTCGGTAGGAATTGCTTGGGAGCTTAAGACTAATTAATTTTCCTTAGATAATTAGCTGATGTACTTTTCTAACTACCTATCATTAGTCGGAGTGATTAGGCTTTTTTAAATAAAACCTGACTTTTATCATATTTTTCAGTTACTTGGGAATGTATTTTTGTCAAAAATCATTAAGAGTATATGAAAAAAGACGTAGCTGTTACCTCAACCTTAGAAAAACCTTCATTCTTACAGAAATTACAAAGCAAGT
Organism: uncultured Flammeovirgaceae bacterium; assembly: GCA_937138955.1. Classification (GTDB taxonomy): domain Bacteria; phylum Bacteroidota; class Bacteroidia; order Cytophagales; family Cyclobacteriaceae; genus Tunicatimonas. The sequence continues at coordinate 1,497 of CAKZPJ010000362.1, forward strand.
GGAAGTTAGAAAGCATCGGACAGGTTATTTTAGTACTTCTCGTCTTCTCACTAACCGGTAGCACCGTAGTGATGCTTCGCAAAGTTTTCTTTGGGTGGATAGGATTTGATGAATCTACTTCCTTCTGGATAAAAACAATTACATACATACTATTTGTCATGCCCGCCTACCAAATTTTACTATTGGCTTACGGAGCATTGGTGGGGCAATTTCAGTTTTTTTGGGAGAAAGAGAAAAAGATGGCTCGAGCAGTAAAACGCTTATTCTCTCGCTAGTCCACGCTCAGTAAAATATCTTTGTAATCTCTTTAATCATTTCGTCGATCTCTTCTCCAGCCAACCGGACATTCTCAATGAGTACCCGCTGTTCATCATTAGGCGCAAGGTCTTCCCGCAACAAGTGAGTAAGTCCTAATAAGCGGCTCAATGGAGCTCGTACTTTGTGGGAATTAAAGAAAGAGTATTCAGCAATTTTCTGATTACGGATCAGTAAACTCTCCTCAGCCAATATTCGGTCGGTTATATCTACCATTCCCCCCACCATACGGGTTGCTTGGTCATCCTCATCTTGAAGAATACTGCCTTTGTCGTACACATACGCATAAGAACCATCACTGCGTAAGAATCGATATTTATCAAACCAGTTTTCTTGCTTCTCCTCGATGAAGTATCGAATACGGCTTACCACTCGTTGCTGATCTTCTGGGTGAATGTGTTGCTCCCACCACTGAACTGTCTGCTCAAACTGATCGGGTTTATAACCAAAAATCCGTTCTATTCCATCATTCCAAGTCAGAATATCGTCAGCCAGATTCCAATCCCAAACTGCATCGTTCGTCGCCCGATTTATTATTTTTAGTTGCTTTTCCCGCTCCCATAGTGCCCGTTCAATAGCTTTCTGCTGACGTAAGTCGCGCACTACACTAATTAAGCAGTCTTCGCCATTAATGGTAATGATACGAGCGTTAATTTGCCCTTCAGCTACTTCACCTCCTTTAATTCGGTACTTTGCCTCCATGAAGCTTTTTCCTTTCTTTATCAGATCATTCATTAAGTTTTCTCTCTCTTTGAGAACGCACCAAAACCCAATGTCTAGCACAGTTTTACCGATCAACTCCATTCTCTGATACCCCGTCATTTGAACAAACCCTTCGTTTACATCGAGGAACAATCCATCAGAAACTCGAGTGATGCTAATGGCATCCGGACTTAGATAGAATGTTTTATAGAATTTCTCTTCGGCTAGGCGATGCGTTTCTACATCATCGCTATAAGCCGCAATAGGATTGAGTACTAAAAAATAATACGATTGACTTTCAATTTTTTGAGCATCTACCAAAAGTGAAAAAAGATGTTCTGTAGCATCTGAATCTGAAAAATGCTTTACAATCTTGGGCAGAAGTGATCGATGGTTAGTAAGGTAGTTCCAATCAAAAGATTCATCTTCTAAATTGAATAGTTTTAAGCTAGAAAAATAGGTATTTTCAATGTCATTTAGTTTGAAGAGCTGTTCAGCCGCAGGGTTGGCATTTTGTATCACCCCCTGCTGATTGAGCTCTACCATTGGCTCATGGCTATGGAAAGCAACTTTTTCCAGAAATTTCGTAGGCAGCGACAAGGTAGTAGGTTATGGTTCGTATTCTCAATTTACGAAAGATATTTAAGAAAAAAAGTTTTCGGCTGATATGTCTTAGTCAGCATGAATGATGTGAAAACTATAAATAAGAAGGGAAGAATTAGTTGTTTTTCTCAGCTAGTGTTTCTAAAATGCTTACGATTATAAATTCTAACTTTCAACCTGTTACTACATGGATAAGAAGCGCATCGTCAAAGACTACGAGCTTTTGCCCGAAGAAACCATTGAACGGGTAAAAGTAGAATATCCCTACGGCTTCGAGGAAAACCTAATCACCTTCATTAATAGAGAAGGAAAAAAAGTGTCAGCTCTTCCGTTTGAAACCGAAGAGATCTACTACCTCATTCGAATGACGATACTAGAAGCCCGGCAGATTATTGAAGATGATGAGGACTACGACGACGATGGTACTCTACGTAGCGACTTCTCCACTGACGATGAGTTTGATGAAGAAGAGAACTCAGATGACGATAACACCTACTGATACCTAAAATCGATGAAAGTAGCCCTTCTCTTATTTTTTAGCCTCTGGATTGGGAATGCTGCTTTTACTCAAGCATTATCCTCTAACGAAATAAAATCGCTTGCGGAGCAGCAACTACCAATGGCCTGGACTAACCTTCGCGCCTTGCTTAGTTTACCCAACGATGCCCATTATCCGAAAGATATTGAGCCTAACATCGTCTGGCTAGATAGCGCTTTTCAAAGTCGTGATTTTCGCACGCAACGATTAGCTACAAGCGGCGAGATTCCTCTTCTGTTGGCCGAACGTCAATTTTCTTCTTCCAGCAAAACGGTTCTCATTTATCTGCAAGCTGATGGGCAGCCGGTAGACCCCAGCCGCTGGAAGCAGACTCACCCCTTTACTCCAGTAATTAAAAGTCAGATGGAAGATGGTAGCTGGCAGGAGGTGGATTGGGAACAGCTAGCCCTCGGAGCCAATTACGAAGACTGGCGCGTATTTGCACGCTCGGCTTCCGATGCCAAAGGGCCAATCATTATGTTTTTGGCAGCATTGGACGCCATGCAACAGGCTGGTTTTGCGCCTAACTATAACATCAAAGTCATCATTGATTTTGAGGAAGAATTAGGCTCGCCCAACCTTCCCGCTGCGGTTAAAAAACACCAAGAGGCACTTGCGGCCGATATGCTAATCATTTACGATGGCCCGCCCCATATTAGTAATCAACCCACCCTAAAATTTGGTGCCCGAGGAATTGCCACCGTCACCCTAACGGTATACGGGCCTCGAGTGCCTCAACATAGTGGTCACTACGGAAACTACGCCCCTAATCCGGGCTTCCGGCTCAGCCATCTGCTAACTTCTATGAAAGACGAACGAGGTCGGGTTACCATTCCTGGCTTTTACGACGGAATTGAACTGGACGAAACAACCAAGGAAGTACTTCGGCAAGTACCCGATGATGAGTCAGCCATTCAGCAGAAGCTAGGGATTGCCGAAGCTGATCAGGTTGGAGAAACCTACCAGGAGGCTTTGCAGTATCCTTCACTTAATATTCGAGGACTTTCTTCCGGTTGGGTGGCTCAGCGAGTGCGTACCATTGTGCCCAGCACTGCTACCGCCGAAATTGACATCCGGTTAGTAATGGAAAGTGACCCCGAGCGACTCGTTCGTTTGGTGAGAGAACACATTGAGCAACAGGGCTACCACTTAGTAGATAGCTTACCTACCGATGAAGAACGGTCTACCTACTCGAAAATCGCTTTTTTCCGTTCCCAAATTTCTTACCCAGCATTCCGTACCAAACTGGATAGTGAAGTAGGAAACTGGCTTTCTGCTGCTTTAGCTCATCACTTTGACGAACCCCCGATCAAAATTCGTACGACAGGTGGTTCAGTTCCTATTGCTCCTTTTGTCAATACATTAGGTATACCCGCCGTAATAGTGCCTACCGTCAACCCTGATAATAATCAGCACAGCCCCAACGAGAACATCCGGTTAGGCAACCTAACCCGCGGTATTGAAACCTATCTGGCTATTTTAGCGCAGCCTTTACCCTAAAACTGTCGGGAACCTTACACCAAATACTGGTTATTTATAGCTATCTTGGCTGGTAAAACTATGGCTACTAATTTTTCCACCCTTTCTGCTTTATTCCTCAACTGCACCTTGAAGAAAACACCTGAGCGATCGCATACGCAAGGCTTGATAGATATCTCCCACCAGATTATGGAAAAGCAAGGAGTATCGGTAGAAATGCTCCGACCGATAGATTACCCGGTTGCTTCCGGGGTGTATCCCGATATGACCGAACACGGTTGGACTGAAGATGCCTGGCCGGAAATTTATAAGAAAGTGCAAGCTGCTGATATTTTAGTACTTACTACTCCTATTTGGCTTGGTGAAAAATCATCCGTTTGCACCCAAGTGATTGAACGGCTCTACGCTTGCTCTAGTGTGCTTAATGATAAAGGACAATACTCCTACTACGGTAAAGTTGGCGGTACGTTAATTACTGGTAACGAGGACGGAGCCAAACACTGCGCCATGAATATTTTGTACTCATTGCAACACTTAGGTTATACGATCCCACCTCAAGCTGATGCTGCCTGGCTAGGTGAAGCAGGTCCTGGCCCTTCTTACCTTGACGAAGGTTCCGGCGGACCCGAAAATGACTTTACCAATCGCAACACTACTTTTCTGACTTGGAACCTCATGCACTTGGCTAAAATGCTAAGGGATGCCAATGGTATTCCCGCTCATGGCAATCAACGATCCGAGTGGGACGCTGGCTGCCGCCCCGATAGTCCTAACCCAGAATATCGATAGCATCATCATTTCTATAACTAGCCTTAAGTCATCCTACTTTATTTTAGAAAAGTCAAGTTCACCCAATATTAATTTTGATAAACTGATGCTAGTAAGCCTTCGGTGACTACTTTTGATATTGTGTATCATCTACCAATTCTAATGCCCTTTATTTTCAATTCCAGGAAAAAGTCATAACTTTTAATGTGGCTGTTTATGAACAACGATTTATCGTAATTACTGAACTCTAAAAACAGACTCACTTCATAACCAACTCGAGCTTCAACCCGATATGAAAAGGATTTCGATTACTTTAAGCTTATTGTATATCATTCTGGCTTTATCCTGCACTAAAGAAGAAATTTACTCCGACGCCCTTTCAGCCGAAGAAGCAATTCAAAGTTTTCAGTTGCACGATGGATTTGAAATAGAAGTTTTTGCTGCTGAGCCTCACGTTATGGATCCAGTGGAGATGATTTTTGATGCTGAAGGAAATATCTTCGTCGTGGAAATGCCCGATTACCCGTTCAAACCCGAAGCAGGTGAAGGGGGTGGTCGTATTAAAATGCTAGTGGATACTAACCATGACGGAGTCATTGATCAATCCAGCGTCTTTGCTGAAGGACTGTCTGAAGCCACCAGCGTTTTACCCTGGGAAGATGGGCTGTTGGTAACCTCAGCCCCGAACATTCTTTATCTTAAAGATACCGACGGTGATTGGCAGGCCGACCATCAGGAAATTTTATTTACCGGATTCTTTGAGAACAACTCTGAGGCGCAGATCACCAACCTACGCTACAGTGTAGATAACTGGATTTACGCGGCCAATCACGGTCAGGCTGGTGAGGTAACCTTCACTCGTCAACCCGATGCAAAACCATTAGCAATGAGCGGTGGTGATTTTCGGTTTCGGCTAGATAAAGAGGAATTTGAGCTGACTAGCGGACCGGCTCAGTTCGGACATGCCATTAACGATTGGGGACATCGGTTCATTACCCAAAATACCATCCATATTCGCCACGCAGTAATGCCCGCCCGATATATTGATGGTCACGATCATCTACCCGCTTCATCAGCTTCGGTCAATATTTCCGATCATGATCTGGAAATGTTTCAGGACACTCCCCCACCCTATTGGCGGGCAGAGCGAACTCGTCGCAGGCAACTGCAATACCAAGAGCAAGGACTTGACCGGATAGAATACGCTGAAGATCATTTTACAGGAGCGTCGGGTGGCACGGTCTATACTGGAGATGCCTTTCCGCAGGAATACCACGGGAATATTTTCACCGGAGATGTAGCAGGCAACCTGATACACCGCGATGTTTTGATTCCGGATCAAGAAAACCCAACCTATACCGCCAGCCGCCACGCGAGTGAGATGGAAAAAGAATTCCTTTCTTCTACCGATCCCTGGTTTCGCCCGGCAAATTTCACCATTGGCCCCGATGGCTATCTGTACGTCATCGATATGTACCGACAGCATATTGAGACTCCACTATCTATCCCGGAAGACCTAAAAGAAGACATGGATTTCTTGAATGGAATTGACAAAGGGCGTATTTACCGAATCAAACCTATCGGTACTTCCGCACAAAGTGCTAACCCTAATCTGAAGATTATGGAATCCGCTCAACTGGTAGAGTTGTTAACTCATCCTAATCAATGGTGGCGATTGCAATCTCAACGGTTACTGCTAGAACGGCAGGATCTGTCAGTGGCAAAAAAAGTTGAGCAAATATTTAAAGAACACCAAGATGCCCGCGGACGGTTGCACGCATTGTACGTACTAGAAGGTTTAGGAAAACTCGATCCCAATCACGTTCAAGTGGCTATGCAGGATGCTCACCCTGCACTTAGAGAGCACGGAGTTATTTTAGGCGAACGCTTTCCCGAGATGCTACCATCAATCATTGAGTGTAGCCGTGATTCATCAGCTCGGGTAGCTTTTCAGGCGGCTCTGAGTTTGGGTAAATTCCCGAACCAACCTGAGATACAAACTGCCCTGGTTGATTTGATAGAACAGAAAGGGCAGAATCCTTGGTTCAGAGCTGCAGTACTGAGTTCAGAAGCAGGTAGCTCCTATAACTTGGTTGAAATACTTTCCGAAGAAAAAGCGTTTTTCACTGGGAAAGAAGATTGGAAAGTTGATTTTATGGAAGGCCTTTCATTTGCGATTACCTCCCGAAATCCCCCGTCGGAAGTAAATAAGTATCTGGCTTTGTTAGACGAGCTGGATCCTATCTGGCAAAAGGCTGGAACTAGCGGGATTATGAATGCTGGCAAGAAACAGGGCAGTACTGAACTTAAGGCATTGATTGAAAATATTACCAATGAAAAGCAGTCAAATATTGCATTACAGCAATTGACTGCATACTATGCAAAATGAATAATCAGCAGACTACCCGTCGGAAGTTCATAGCTCAAGTAAGCTCATTAGCTGTCGGGGGTAATTTAATACTAAACGGCTGCGGACAGAACACAAACCAGCAGACTGAACAACAAACTCCTTTTGATGGTGCCCCCTGCGATGATACTCGGGCAGTTAGCGAAGCTGAACTGATAAAAAGGACGAGCTTTGGCTACGTGAGCGAATCACCTTTGGCCGATAACCAGTGTAGCAACTGCAACCTTTACCTTCCCCCGAAAGAGGAACAACCCTGCGGGGAATGCATACTGTTTAAAGGCCCCGTGCAAGCTGAAGGTTATTGTACCTACTGGGCGGTAAAAGCATCATAGTAGTGCTATAGTATCCGTGCATTCAAATAATTATATTATCAATCAAGATTTATATTATGTGGATCCTTAAGATTGTCGCCGACATACAAATACACTCAAACACTTTTTATTTTAAAATTATAACGCTCGAATCCTAATACCAATCATGACTCACCTAAATTACTTCCTAGTTTTATTGATTCTGATAGGGATGTTTTCTTGCAACAATCAGAAACAGCAGATTCGGGTTGGAGTATTTGAGCTGGATGCCTCCCCACCTATTGGTAGCCCAGTAGCTTATGCTCCTGCCCGTAAGATTGTGGATTCTCTCAGTATCAGGGGAATAGTAATACTTTCGGATGAAGATCCAATTGTGCTGTGTGCGGTAGATTGGCTGGGTATTGCCAACGAAGGGATGCAACGGTGGAAAGAAAGTCTGGCAGAAGCAGCCGGTACTTCGGTTGATCGGGTGTCGGTGCACGCCATACATCAGCACGATGGCCTTCGCTGCGATTTTACCGTAGAGAAGATTCTGGCTGAGTACGGCATGGGCGGAATTAACTACGATACCACTTTTCTCATCGGAAAAATAAAGGAAGTAGCAGAAGTGGTTCAGCAGGCGAAAGAATCGGCTGAACCGGTTACGCACTTAGGTTTTGGCAAAGCCAAAGTAGAAAAAGTAGCTTCTAACCGTCGTATACTGGGAGAAGACGGAAAGGTGAAAATAATTCGCTGGAGCAAGTCTACCGACTCGGCCGCAATTGCCGCTCCGGAAGGAC
>CAKZPJ010000363.1 GCA_937138955.1 uncultured Flammeovirgaceae bacterium
ATTTGGGCAGGTTTCACTACATTTACAGCTCGCTATCGGCTAACGATCAATTTGGTGAAGCAGACGTACCACGATTATCTTTGGATTAGCGGATTTAAGCGGGGGGAAAAGAAACACTTTCAGGCAATTACGGGAATGTATATTAATGAGAATCCCTATACCCAGGCCGTAAACTCAAGAGCATCAACCATGATCAAGCACGGTATAGAATACAACGGTTACATCCGCTTTGATGACGAAGATATTCACCTACTAAGCGACGATAGTAAAAATAAGGTTATGAAGAAGATGAAGAAAATTCAGCAGGTGCTACAGGGCAATATTGTGAGCAGCACCAGCATCCAAATCAATAGCGAAATAGACGATTATACCAAGGCTGAAAGCTGACACTATATCCATTGTCGACCCCGGCTCAAGACCGGGGTCAATTTTCAATTCATAATAAACCTATGTCAATTAACCTACGCGACGGACGAAAAGAAGATTTACCACAAGCACTGCAACTGATTAAAGAGTTAGCCGAGTTCGAGCGAGCCCCCGAAGAAGTGGACGTCACCTTAGAAGAACTGGAGCGGGATAGCTTTGGAGAAAAGCCTATTTTTAAATTTTTTGTTGCCGAAGATACCGAGCAGAATAAAATAGTGGGGTTAGCTCTCTATTTCTATAGCTACTCTACCTGGAAAGGGAAATGTATTTATCTGGAAGACCTCATCGTGACCGAAGCTTACCGAGGGCAAGGAATTGGTAAACAACTGCTCGAGCGGGTTATTCAAAAAGCCAAAGAAGAAGATGCGCGTCGGGTGGTCTGGCAGGTACTGGATTGGAACACTCCCGCCATTGAGTTCTACAAATCAATAGGAGCATCGGTACTGTCTGAATGGTTGACCTGTCGTTTGGTGAAGGATCAGATTCAGAAGTACAATTAAAGATCATTACTGCTGAAAAGATTGATATTTATATCAAGCCTGATCTAGTTTAAAAACTGTAATTTCTGGTCTTACATTGAAGCGGACTTGCCACGAATGGCCCAGTGCGCGGTTGATATAGAGTGTTCTCCCGTCGTTTAAGTTAAACTCCCCAGCAGTGTATTGACGATTATCCACAGGTAGTAAAGGAGGAGGTAGAAACGGCGGTTTGCACTGCCCTCCGTGGGTGTGTCCCGATAGAATCCAGCCTTGGTAGCCATTCCAGACGTTTAAGTCGCAAACATCAGGGTTGTGGCATAGCACCAAGTTGGCTTGTTGGCTATTGTATTTTGTCATCACCCGCTCGGGTCGGAAGTTGGTGCCCCAATAATCATCGATTCCAATAAAGTTTAATCCCTGAGCGGAGTGCTGCTCATTTCTAAGTACCTGAATCCCCGCTTGCTGCAAAGTATTGGCAATAGCATTAGCTACCTTACCATCGGCCCAATCATCACCATAGTCGTGGTTACCTAGAATACCAAACGTCCCGATAGTCCCGATCAAGGCATGTTCAAGTACTTCTTGTAGCTGATACACTTGTTGTTCATCTTCGTAGCTAACGTAGTCTCCGGTATACACTACAAAGTCGGGCTGAAACTTCTGGGCTTCTCTAAAAGAATCTATGAGAAATTGCCAATCAAATCGGTTACCAACGTGAATGTCGCTTATCTGCACTAGAGTTTTACCTACCAAGTGGTCGGGAAGATTTTGGATAAGCATTTTCTTCTTCACAAATTCTAGCCAAAACGGCTCAACTTGCCAAGTATAAAGCCCAGCGAGTGTTCCTAATCCGGCAAGTCCGGATATTCCTTGAATAAACTGACGTCTTTTTATCCTTTTTGTCATTCGTCCTTAGTCACTAGTCCTTTGTTGGTGATTAGACGATTTCTTGAACGCTGGAGTGAGTGAATTATTGAATAAGATAGTGAAAGAATGAGTGACCTGTTAACAACTATTCAATACCAATGGCAACTGTTAATCGCTAATTGCTCATTATTAATTGACTCAAACTTCTTCCATCAACGTGCGAAAAGCCACGGTGCGGTTACCAAATTTTTCTAGGTGAGCATGGCGTAGTGCATCGGCGTGATCACGCTCGTAAGTTTCATAGTCTTCTTGGTTTTTGGCAAAGTACTGAACAGCATAAGTATTCGTTCCTTCGGACTGCTCTATGTTCAGAAGGCGAAAAACCTTAGCGGTTTGGAATAGCCCGGTATTAATAACATCGAGCATATGCTCGTTTTGCATCCACTGGAGCCATTCCTGTTCAATAGCTTGCTCTACATTGACGGTTACGTTGTATAGAATCATGTAGTAAAATTATAAAAGGTAGGTAGTATACGATTCGCCCATTTCAGCAATTAGCCAAAACTCAATTAGTAGGCGAAACTACTTCGGAAGAATTTGGCATTTCAGCGCCAGACTGTTCAGCGATAGGTTGCACATTGCGCCCATCAGCCGTATTCTGCAACACTAAATCCTTTAGACAAGCAATCCACTTAGGATGATCGTTGAGGCTCTCTACCAATTGCCATACTTCGCCCCCGGCTTCCAAAAAATCTTCCTTGTACTCCTCACCTACTTCCAGAGTAGTTTCCAGGCAATCGGCCACAAAAGCGGGCGAGAATGCCATTACTTTCGTAATTCCTTTTTCAGCTAGTTCCACCAGCACTTCATCAGTATACGGACGAATCCAGGGAACGGGCCCTAAGCGAGACTGGAAAGAAACGGTGTATTTCTCGGGTGGAATATTGAGTTTTCCGGCTAATACCCGCGAGGTTTGAAAGCACTGCGCTCGGTAGCAAAACTGGTTCTTTTTATGAAATGTATCGCAGCAGCTACCCACCTTACAGTAATTATCCTGCGAACCCTTCTTAATCTGACTAACCGGTATGCCGTGGTAGCTGAAGAGTATGTGTTCAAATTCTTGTTTATCTAACTGCTCGCGCGCGCGCTCTAAGTGAGCTTCAATAAAGAGCGGATGATCCGGAAAGTGACTCACAAAATTGACCGACGGAATAATCTGCCAGGTTTTTACAATTTCCATCACTTTATCGATCACCGAACCGGAAGTAGCCGAAGCGTACTGGGGGAACAACGGAATACAGATAATGTGACGAATATTCATCCTCTGCAATTCGTCTAACCCCTGCTGAATACTGGGGGTTTGATAGCGCATAGCTAACTTAACAACATAGTCATCGCTTAGCGATTCCTGTAGCAGGTCGCGTACATCTTCTCCGTAGAACTTGAGTGGCGATCCTCGCTCTTCCCACAGCTTACGGTATTCCTTAGCTGATTTGGGTGCCCGAAAGGGAGCGATAATTAAGTTTACCAACATCCACCGGGGAATGAGTGGATAATCTACTACCCGCTTGTCCATTAAAAACTCCCGAAGGTAGCGGCGTACATCACCCGTTTTCGGACTATCAGGCGTACCAAGATTAACCAGTAGTACACCTATCTTGCTGTTACTTTTATTCATGTGTGTGAAGGTTCAAAGAGGGTTTACTTTCCAACAGAAAAGTCAATTCAAATGTTCTTCCTTAGCTACTTACAGCTCGATTTCTTCGGTTACAAATGAATGAAAGTTCTCTTGATTAATGCATCGATACGAAGCATTTTGATAGGTATCTAACCAAGTTTTGGGTGGCTTGGGTATTTTTTTACCATACTTAAACTCGTATCCGTAGAGTTTACCATCCCGTTCTTCTATGTAGTCTAACTCCGCTCCAGTATACGTTCGCCAAAAGTAGCTTCCGGCGTAGATAGATTGATAAGCCAACAACTTTTTTCTTTCTATCATCAGAAAATTTTCCCAGAGCTTCCCAACATCATCACGTTGATTTAGTGGGTTCAACTGATTAATAACAGTGTTACGGATTCCTAAATCGTAGAAGTATATTTTATCCATCTTAGTTACTTCTTTTCGTAAATTCTTACTGAAACCCGATAGTCGGAAAACAACAAATGCCTGTTCTAACAAATCAATGTAAGTAGCCACAGTTTCTTTACTCATAGAAAGTGACGATCCTAACTCAGATAACGACACTTCAGAACCTACTTGAAAAGCTAATAACCGGAGTAGGTCATTAACTTTAGAAGTATGGCGAATAGAAGTGAGCTCAAGAATATCCTTGTACAAATACGATGAGCTCAACTCATTTAAGTAGCTTATCTTTTCCCGGCGATTAGGAATAGAG
>CAKZPJ010000364.1 GCA_937138955.1 uncultured Flammeovirgaceae bacterium
TATACGTAGGGTTTCTTGGAGCGGGTGATTCTGATCTTGAGGCAACAAATAAGCAAAGTCTACACCAAACACTTGGTAGCGTAATCCTAAACCAGCGGTAAAATACTTGCGATTACCCTTGTTTTCGTGCTCATAGAAGTACCCCGCCCGAACGGCAAATAATTCATTGTACCAGTATTCTACCCCAGCTGAAATCATCACTTCCCGCAGCTCTTCACTGAAGCCATCAGGAGCATCGGCAAACGAACCAAACATTCCAGATAAAAGTCCCCGATTCGGATCTTCACCTCGGTCAATAATAGGATCATCATTCGCATCAAATAGAATCCTACCGTTGTCATCCCGCGCATAAATAGGTGGAGTAGGTACTAACAATTTATTAAAATCTAATGCGAAGGTCAGTTTGTTGTAAGGATCCAAGTACGTCGTAAACGCACCACCTACCTTCAAGTTAGTCGGGATGAAATCGGCTTGTCTTTCGTCCAGATACGTGATTTTCGCTCCAATATTGGAGATATTGGCTCCGAATGCCCAGTTCCCTTCTCGGCCGTTAAACATAATGTCTTTGGTATAATATATACCTACATCGGCCGCGCCACTTAATCCGGCTTGACCTTCCGTACCACTGGCACTGGTTGTCCCTGATAGCAAATTAGAGTGAATGAAACGTCCGGTTAGACCAGCGCTTAAGTTTTCACCTAGTTGCAACGCAAAAGTAGCCGCCAGCGAAAACTCCCGAGGGCTTACCAAATTCAGCAAGTTTCCTTGGCGATCGGTCAGTTGAATATCACCTAGATCAAAGTAACGCATCGATAATCCCAGAGCTTGCTGCTGATTAAGCTTTTTGTAAGCCGATAGATACGAGATCGACATATCGTTTACTATTTTGGATAGCCAGGGAGTAAAAGAGGCCGAAATTCCGAAGCTAGGCTCTAAATACGCTAACTTGGCCGGATTCCAGTGGGTAGCATTGGCATCGGGAGTAGTGGCCACTCCTACATCGCCCATGCCACTGGCGCGGGAATCGGGCGAGATAGCTAGAAAAGGCACTGCCGTAGTAATTACTCTTCGATCGTTATCCTGCCCTAAAATAGTAGCTGGACCACCTTGCGCCAGTACCCGCTGACCAACCCCCATACTATTAAGCGCGATAATAAGAATAAAGCTATTACGAATAAAATACTTCATATTAATGAGCAATAATAAGTTGATGCGTTTTTTGTTCAACGATATTAGACTGTGTATTTCTGATCTTAATATTAGCGTAATAAATCCCGGAAGGCAAATGTGCCCCGGCAGTAGTTCGTCCGTCCCAATATAAATTATTCAGCCGAGTAGTTGCTTCTGACTGAGTAGTATACATCTGGTGGACTAACTCTCCTTGATTACTATAGATTTGTATAGTGACGTCTAATATAGTGCCTGGTTGATTATGATCCAGCACAAACCGGGTTACTTCTGAGAAAGGGTTAGGGTAATTATAAGCGTCCGCAACCCAAAGCCTTCCGTCTTCCCCTACCCGAAAAGAAAGTTCGGCCATTCCCGAATTATTGTAAGTATCCCAGGCCTGTAAAGTCAGCCAATATTTACCCTCTTCCAGCCCTTCCAACGGATAGCGAATCCATCCCGACTGAAAATTGTCTATATCGGCTTGGTAGAAGTCATTTAATACGAAAGTACGACTTTCTCCAGTTTCTTCATAGAAGAGTTCAGCAGTAATTGTTTGCCCTAAACCGCTCGAGCTAATAGATATTCCGTGCTCATCGTTTAGTTGAGCCAATAACAACGAATTATTTCCGGTCAGCCCGCCATCAACAAACGTAGTATCGTCCATAAAGAGCGAAATAGCCGGGGCGAGATTGTCGTCAACCGCCGGACGTTGACTTCCTCCTATAACAAAATCAACCGAAGCGCCATGGGCATCGCCACCTTCTTCAGCACTGGCGTAAGTGGTAATTTTACCTGATCCGGTTTGATAGACAATATTTTTAGGCACCACAAAGTTCAATACAAACTGCCCGTTTACAACGCGAGCTTTTCCCCGGTGAATAACGGAGTTTCGCTCTTCAAATTGCATAAACGTCCCTTCATTTCCTTGCGTGCGCTGCAAAGTGCTTTTATCCAACACTTCTACCTCTACGGTTCCGCTGAAGCTGGGTAGTTGCTGCTGAGTAATGGGTGAAACCACTGTACCCGTTAAACGTACGTAATCTAACGCGCGCAGGGTATCGGTTAGCCTGAATTGTTCATTTATTTGGCGTACTTCCAACCGTTCTACGTTCACTTGAACCTGAGGATAGGCTAAAATCATGCTAGGATCACCGAGCAGCGAAAAGTTACGGTTTACCGGACCATTTAGGCCATTGTTCTTAGTGCGACGAAAAATTTCGCCTAAGGTGAGTGGCTGTCCGTTTTCTCGACGAAAAACTTCATTATAAAAAGCTCGGTTGAGCAAAAAGTTAGAATTAGAGAAGACCGGACGCGAAGTAGTCACCAAACCGATAGCCCCCCCCTCTTCGCTCAGAATCAGCTTTTCTGCTCCTGAAACTTCCTTGGGACTATCGTGTCGGCCAAATTCACAAGTGGCGGTTACGAAAAAGGGCAAACGATCGTAGTTACGAAAGCGACTAATCATGCTATTTGTCAAAATACTCTCCTGCGCCCAGCGGGTCTCGCTGCCGTGCCCGGTGTAGTTAATGATGAGTGCTCCTCGTTTTATTGCATCTTCAATCTCTCGGCTGACGGCCGGAGCAGTTTCACCGTTAGGTCTCTTCTGCTGCTCAAAAGCATCGGTATAAATTTTCCGAATTGAGAAAGCGGTGTAGGAAGTATCCACAAATTTAGCTAATCGCTCCGCATCGCGTTGGTGCTTATCGTTGTCACCATCGTCGGCTACAAACACTACCTGATTGCGCCATTGCCCGAACGTTGCTTCGCTGGTTTGATAGTGAATCAGTTTGTCTACTACAACTTTAGCCTCAGCTGTATTTTTAATCGGTAATCGGCCTACGCCAATATCTAGCGTATGATCTCCGGAGAAACTTTCTACCCACTTACCTTCATCATCTTCCAGAAACCCAAAGTAGTCGTCGGAAGCATAGCTATAAATGGGATGCACCGAGTTGCGCGACTGGTAGATAGGAACGATGTTAGTATTGTCTTCAGTGTAGTTTTTATAATCGTAAGAACCTTTTCCGAACAGCAGCACTGCCTGAAGCTGATTGGGCGCAAGATCATACAGAAACTTCAGATAGTTTCGTAGAGCGGTTACATCAGGAGTTCCCGAAGAGAATTCGTTATACACTTGCTGATTGGTGACTACCTGAACGCTAATTTGGTTAAATGTACGCCGAAAGTCCGCCAGTCGCCGAGCTTCAGCTAGTAAATCTTCTCGCGTAACAATCACCAAATTGGGAGCGCCATCTCCCGTTAGATTTTGATTGGCCACTGTTCCCGAGAAGATTGGGGATGGAAATGAAACCGAAGTACCTACTACAAATTCTTTTAATACATCTCCGGTAGCCGTCGTAAAAGCCCACTGGTCATTAATCGCACTTGCGGACATTTGGATTGGCTCTTGTGAGTTAGATACATCCCAAATAACCGGATTTTGATCAGAACTCAGACGAAACTGAGTGGTTAAATGATTTATACTTTCTAGGTTACGAAAGCGGATAGTTTTGTCAGCAGGAATTATTAAAGGGCGACTTCCCTCTATAATTAACTGATCTAGGTTTGCTTTAGCTTGGCTACCGTTGAGCGATAATGTAACTGTAGTACTACCTGATGGGTTGACGTTGACCGAAAACGTTGATTGATTAATTTTACCCTTCTGAGTGTAGGTTCCCGATAGAACTGGATCTAGCGATATTTCCCCTGCTGAACTTCCGTTGACTGAAATTTGCACATCGGCGGGACTTTCTGACCGCCCTACTACCCGAGCGTGAACCCGTAATGGCTGCTCGGCGCGCCAATTTCCAACATCAAAATTAACGTCTTCTGGTATTCCGCCGACTAGTTCTTCACCCAGCCACTCTCTTCCCGACCCGCTTTCCTTTCCAATTTGCCAGTATGTTTCCAGCAGATTGTACATTTCTTTTTCGTGTACTAAAGCCTCTTGGTAGTAATCCGTGATCCAGGTGGGGTTATTGATTGATGGGGCAATTTGAACCCGCTTGCCCAAGCTGCTTCCAAGGGTCAGAAAATAGTAAGCGGTATCGCTGTACAGATTTTTTTGAAAAGTAGCCCGATAGTCTAGCTCATCACTCGACACAAAATCTAAATTGTGAGGAGACTGTCCGTAAAAAAGTACGTAATCGTCAGCATCTAGGCGATCATCGCCCCCATCTTCTACCCAAATAGCTATTTCGGGCAAACCACTTATTTGGGGTTCTGCCAGCGACTGGGGAAGCATTCCACCTCCCCGGCCAAATACTTGAATAGTTGCCGATGAAGCTGCTGATACATTAATGCCTAAAGCAGCTAGGTCGCTACCGGATAAGCGGTACAGTCCGTCTTCGGTAACTGCAAACTTGTACCAGTTTCCCTCCGCCAGCACAGAAGAGTGCTGGGCCCAGCCTCGAACGGAAATCAGCTCAATAACCAGAAATAGTAAAAGTACCCGCATCATGACCCAGTTTGTCAGTCCATTCACGTTTTTTTGAGCACTTTAGTATGAATAGCCCACGGAAAAGCAGCCCAAAACTTACGTTTACTCTGCGGCTAATTCGTACTCGTAGCTTTCCATGATCAAGTTAGCCAATAATTTGGTGCAGGCTTCTTCCACCATTTGTTTCGCCTGAGTTTCATCATCAGCCGAAAGTTGCATCGTAATATGCCGCCCGATTCTAACGTCTCCAACACTATTCAACCCCAGGTTTTCTAGCCCAAGATGAACCGCTTTTCCCTGCGGGTCTAAAATTTCTTTCTTGGGCATCACGTTGATTTTAGCAGTAAAATTCATATGGGTTCAAATGTGAGATGTAAAATACGAAGACGAAATTCTTGTAATTCGTCATCCGCCTTCCTTTTTCGCAGGTAAAAGTAAATAATTTTCTAGTCGGTTGTGGGTTCGTGGCCTGACTTTGTTGAAACAACTACCGAAAGGAGGATGTAGAGCACCAGAACAATTGGAATGGCTACTGAACGTAGTAGTATGAACAGGATAATAGAGGTTATCATAAAAATGTACTTGAGCTTATTATCGACCCAGCTATAGTTTTTAAACTTAAAAGCTAACAGTTCAATACTGGCTACCAGCAAATAGGCATCTACTAGGACTAGAACAATCAGAAAAGCCGGGCTGGCAATCAACACTTGAAACCAGGCGAGAGTACCCAAAGGTAAAGCACTGATTAATAGCGCACTAGACGGGGTAGGCAGACCAATAAATTTATCGGTCTGCTCGGTATCCACATTGAAAATAGCGAGGCGCAACGCCGAAAATACCGCGATAACGAAGGCCAGATAGGGAATCCACGTACCTTTCACCTCTAGAGCATTTTCTATCAGACCAAACATGATAAATGAGGGTAGCACCCCGAAACTAATCATATCGGCTAGGGAATCCAGATCAGCACCAATGGTAGAGTACGCTTTTAGGGCACGAGCCACTAGACCATCGGCAAAGTCCAGCAAAGCAGCAATCCAGATGAAGTAGGCAGCCATTTCTAGATCGCCCCGGGTAGCGGCTACGATACCAAAACACCCGCTGAGTAAGTTACTTAGCGTGATCGCGTTAGGGATATATTTTGTTGGGTAGGTCAAGTTTTTTTTAGCAACTTATCAACTTGTTAGCTGGTTTACAAAAATATGACGAAAGTAGATGTTTTAGTGGTCGGTCAGGGCCTGGCCGGTACGGCTTTGAGTTACTACCTGATGCAGGCGGGGTGTCGGGTTCAAATCATCAATGATAGTAAACCTGAAACTGCTTCACGAGCCGCAGCGGGGTTGTATAATCCGATTACAGGGAGAAAGATGGTGAAAACTTGGTTAGCTGATAAAATCTTTCCCAAAATTGAGCCATTTTACCAGGAATTAGAGTCGCTCACTGGGCAGCATTTTCTCCACCCAATGCCCATTTATCGCCCTTTTCTCACCAATGCCGAACGTTCCGACTGGAGCATCTTAGCCCCTAAATCTATCTATCAGCCATACATCAGCCAGGTATTTCAACACAGTAATTTTAGCGACTATATTAATGACCCCCTAGGAGGTATTTTATTGCAGCGATCAGGATACGTAGATTTGCCGGTACTTTTATCCGCTACGCAGCAGTATTTTCGCGAGCAGGATGTATACCAGGAAGAAATTTTTGACGTTACACGATTACGACTAGAAAAAACAGGGGTTCAATACGGAGATTACCGCAGTCGTTGGCTCATTTTCTGCGATGGAGCCGACGGATACCGAAACTCTTTCTTTCATTGGTTGCCTTACCAGCCGGTGAAAGGGGAAATACTCTTGATTGATACTGAAAAAAAGAGTAACATCGTCTTCAATAGAGGAATATTTGTGATGCCATTCGGTGATAAGTACAAAGTAGGCTCTACCTACGACCATCAGGATTTAACGTTTGCTCCTACCGAAAAAGGAAGGAACACGCTACAAAATAAGCTGGACAAACTATTGACCATGCCCTACCGGATAGTAGACCAATGGGCTGGGGTTCGTCCAGCTACCCGCGACCGCCGACCGTTTATCGGAATACATCCGTACCATAAAACATTAGGCATTTTTAACGGGTTAGGCACCAAGGGTGTGTCGCTAGCCCCTTACTTTGCCCAGCATTTTACCCACTTCCTAACCGAGCAAGCTTCCCTAAATCAGGAAATAGATATTCAACGTTTCGAAAGTTTTTACCACGCCACGAGCTAATGAATGGAATAAATCTACTAAAATACGCGCTCTTACTGACTCTGCTAGGCGGATTTATCGGAGAGTCGTACGCTCAAATTAACCGGGAACGCTTTGGCAAAAACCGGGTGCAATTCAAGAATTTTAGCTGGCGCTACTACAGTTCGGATAATTTTGATGTGTACTTCTACGATGGTGGTCAGGATAATGCGCTCATCGCCGCCAAATTTCTGGAGAAGGAATTTGAACGTATCACCGACGTAATCGGCTACGCACCTTATACCAAAACTAAGATTTTTCTCTATAATTCTACCGCCGATCTACAGCAGAGTAACGTGGGGGTAAAAGGGAAATCGTATACGGTAGGTGGTCAGACTGATTTTGTGAAGTCGCAGGTAGAGGTGGCCTATCCAGGTAGTATGATCGCCTTTAAGCATGAATTAGTGCAGCAAATCTCCGAAATGCTGATTAACGACATGATGTTTGGCGGAAGCCTTACCGATATGTTTCAATCGGCTTATTTGCTTACCCTGCCCGAGTGGTTTATTCAGGGAGCGGCTCGCTATATCGC
The DNA here is from genome assembly GCA_937138955.1 of uncultured Flammeovirgaceae bacterium. Lineage (GTDB taxonomy): Bacteria > Bacteroidota > Bacteroidia > Cytophagales > Cyclobacteriaceae > Tunicatimonas. Next base: position 7,427 of record CAKZPJ010000364.1, read on the forward strand.
TCAAGGCTGGAGTATTGAGATGGATGATTTTATGCGGGACTTGTTCAATGAAAAACGAAATGTTAAACTTACTAAGTTTAATGGCGAGGAGGCCGCTATTGTTGGTCAGTCGGTTTGGAATTTTATTGCTGCCCGCTACGGACGTAGCAGCATTTCTAATATCTTAAATCTAACCCGCATTATTCGTAACGAAGAAAGTAGTGTGGTTAACACACTGGGAATTCCTTTTCGGTTATTCTCGCGGCAATGGCAGTCTTTCTACTCCGAAATGTCAAGCCAAACGGCTGATATTTATCAGTATCCAGTAGATGATAATCGGTTACGCAACAATAATCGCAAGTCGTTAAAGTACAGTCACGTAGCCTTTAGTCCTAGCGGCCGCTTTTTAGCCTATTCTGAAAATAAGAATGGTCGCTACAAGGTAGTTATCCGTGATCTGGAACGAAAAAGGTCTAAGACGGTGCATACTAGCGGGTTTCAACTCATTGATCAAGACGTTGATCAGGACGTGCCGCTATTAGACTGGGCTAGTGATCAAATACTGGGCATTATTGGGATTGAGCGTGGGCAGAACTATTTATGGCTTTATGATCAGGGTAGTAAGCAAAAACGGTCTATTCAGTTACGCCGATTCAATCAGGTAAAAGATTTTGACCTCAACGCCAGTGCTCGGTTGGCGGTGATGAGCGCTGACTTAAATGGTCGGAACGATTTGTTTTTATACAACCCGAATCGTAACACATTCAAACGGCTCACTACTGATATTTACGATGATCTGCATCCCCGCTTTATGCCTGATAGCGATGAGATTATTTTCAGCAGTAACCGTCCCAATGATTCTTTGTATTATGCTTCCACTAAAACTCGTGATATTCAGCTTAATCAAGATATTGAGGATAACTTTAATATCTTCATTTATAACCCGGAACAAGACCCTACAGACTCGCTATTATCACGCATAACCAATACGGTGAGTAAAGATATTAAGCCTATTCCTAAAGACGAAAATACTATTTATTATTTGAGCGACCAGCAGGGTATTTACAATTTGTACCAATACCGAATTAGGGATAGTTTGTTTACCCAAATCTCTAATTATGCCGTAAGCATACAAGATTTTGATATTGATTTTGAAAACAGCCGGATTGCTTACATTATGTTGGCTGATGAAAAGGATTACGTGTTTTTGGAAGAAGGTATTGACCTGAATCAGAGTACATTTACCCCCAAAACCCAGCGTCAGGAAGCTATTCAGGCCCGAATGGTGTCGCAACGCTTAGCCGAAAACCAGAAGAGAAGACAAACTTCAGCTACGCCTTCCGATTCAACTTCGTTTCCTCAATCCTTCGTTCCCCGCGACTCTCTTATCGTTAATCCAGAAGTTGAGCCGGATAGCTTAACTTCAATGAATGAAGCTTTGCAAATTGATGCTGATACGCTACCGCAAGACCTCGTCGATACCGATGCTTATACGTTTGGCGAACGAGCCGCTTCCCAGTTAGAGGAAGGAATGATCGATACAGATAATTACGCATTTGATATTGAGAAGTCCGCTACCGAAGATGCTATATCTACTGATGGATTTCGTTTTGAGAGCGAACAGAAGCCAGCGGGCGAAGGAAACTCCTTTTTGTCACGCTATCGCCGATTACGGCGCGAAACCCGCATTGATGGACCTGTACCGTACGAAACTCGCTTCAGTGCCGATAATGTGATTACTTCATTGACCATCGACCCGCTTCGAAATTTTGGCTTCCATATTCAGGTACAGATGAATGATATGCTAGAGAATCATCGCTTTTCAGGTGGTATTGTGCAGTTTACTGATTTGCGAAGTGCCAGCGTTTTTGCGGAGTATCAGTACCTGAAAAATCGAGTAGATTTCACATTCCGCTACAAGCGCGACGGAATATACCGGGAGGCGAACGATCAGAACATTCAAAAGTATACCATGAACCACTTTCAGGTAGGTGCAGCGGTACCGTTTAATGTTTCTACTCGTCTGGAGATTAATCCGTTTTTCGCCAACACCCACTATATTGACCTTGACCCCAATCCGGCTATTCCAATTCCACCAGCCACGCTGCCCGAAGCGGAAAGCACCGTTTTCTTCGGTGGACTGAAAGCAGGGCTGGTCTTTGACAACACTCTTAATTTTGGGCTGAATAAATACGAAGGCACTAAGGCCAGAGCCTTTTTTACGCACTACCAAGGGCTGAATGACGCATCGCGCAGCTTTAGCAATATTGAAGTAGACGTTCGTCACTACCTAAAAATACACCGCGAACTAACCTTGGTGGGTCGGCTTTACTACGGAAACTTCTTCGGTGCTAATCCGCAATCTTACCTACTGGGTGGAATGCATAACTGGATATTCAACCGTACTGACGCCTCAGATTCAGAAGATGAAGATCCATTAGCTATCCAACAAAACGTAGATAATAGCAACATACTGTTTACTGAATTTGTTGATCTGCGAGGGTTCAACTATAATAAATTCAACGGTACTGACGTACTTACTTTTACCGCTGAGTTGCGATTTCCAGTGGTTCAGTACTTCTATCGCGGGCCCATTGCTTCCAATTTCTTCCGAAACCTAGAATTTATTGGCTTTTATGATATTGGTTCTTCCTGGACAGGTCCTAGTCCCTTTAGAGAAGAAAATAGTATCAACACGGAGATAATCAGCGATGGAGGGCCATTTGTAGCCGAAATTCAGAATTTTAAATTTCCCTGGCTTATGAGCTATGGTGCTGGTATACGCACCGTGCTTTTGGGCTATTACCTCAAATTTGATCTGGCTTATCCTATTGAAGATCAGACTGTAGCCAATGACCCTAGATTCTACTTTACATTAGGGTACGATTTTTGAAATATAAAATCACTAAAGTCTTCCCGTAAAATTTTTACTGGTTAGAAACGTACTGGAAGAGGTTTATCGATGGTATGCTATCAAAAACCATTTAGCTGAGCTGCGGTAAGGTTAGGCATAAAGCCTCTGATAGAACAAATATGCTTTCATTCTATCAGTAGCATCTTATTTCGAGCGATAATTAACTGGCTATTGAAGGAAAATTACGGTAGACAGATGGGTACATGCCCTAGTGTATGAACACTAATGATTAAATCAATTAACCATTTACTTACGTGAATTTTTTATTATGAAACAGGTATGTTTAGTATTAATAGCTGTGGGCTTATCAATAAGCAGCTACGGACAATTTGCCACTTTAGGCCCTAAAGTAGGTATCAGTCATTCAACGTTGACCGAAAGCGATGCTCAGGCTATTGCCGGAGGAAATGCTTCAGCAGGATTTCATGCTGGGCTTTTCGCTCGTTTTTCGGTACTCGGCTTCTACGTACAGCCGGAAGCAATTTTTACTTCCACTGGGGGCGAGGATGTGATAGACAGTGACAACATAGATGCTAATGTCGATCAAGTAAAAAGCATTCGGTACAACAAATTTGATGTACCAGTGCTGTTT
>CAKZPJ010000365.1 GCA_937138955.1 uncultured Flammeovirgaceae bacterium
GTCATCTGAAAAAAAAGCGAGTCAAGTGAGCTATGTCAACCATCATTTTATCCGCAGACTACCTGATGAGACTGAATGTATCGCGCTAAAGCAGCTAGATGTAGAAGTTTGTCTATCAGCTGAATGTGATGAACAGTGGGGTTTTGTAGGCGCAAAATCTAACCAGCGCGTTGGCTATGGCCGCCGCGGCGCGGTATGTGCTAGAGAAAACAACGCGTAAAGTGTTGGCTTTTACCTTTGGCCGACGCACGAATGCGACCTTTCAAAAACTGATCAACTTACTACCAGAGCGGCTCATTGACCGACTCGATACCGATGATTGGAAAAGCTATACCAGTATCCGCTTTACACCTATTCATCGGATTGGTAAAGACTTGACTTGGCGCATAGAGCGCAAGAATCTGGATCTACGTACTCGCATCAAACGCTTGGCTCGGAGGACAATCTGCTTTTCCAAGTCCGAGAAGATGCACGATGCTATCATCGGGCGGTTCATCAATTTGTATTTCTTCTGAAAACTACTTTAACCCATTACCCTTAATAGCACTGGAAATCAAGTGAGTAGGAAAGTTTTGGGGAAAATATATCGAGGGGCTGGTGCTTCGTTGGAGCAATATGCAAGACGGCTTAAATTAGAAGTTCCAATATTCTCTGATAGCTATAATAATGGAATGAAAGCGATATCAGGCCTAATCAATCTTTCAGGTGATCTTCAGCATGATAATAATAAGGATCAACTACTTATTGCTAATAAATCACTCGCTCAGATGGTTGAATCTCTGAGTAGTTCGCAACCTGAATTGCTGTCTTTTAGAGATACTATATCAAATTTACCTCGTATTGAAAAACATTTTAATCGTACTAGGGCAGAAGTAGTTAACCAATTAGATTTTTTAGTGAGAAAATTGATGAAGCCTTGTTACTAGCTGGTATAATTAGGGGGGTGATTTCCAATAAAATTCGGGAGGCAGAAGGTAGCCATCCCTATATTGGGCGAGATTTATAATCTCGTACTTATCTATGAAGATCGATTTCTAATTCACTTCGGACAGCAACAGGCCAGGTACGATCTTTTTAGTGCCGTATCTTAACCAGATGGAAAGATATTTTAAAAAGGCTGCGATATACCGTAGATAAGTCATCATTGGGGCTGACGTACGTCATTATTTTCTGTGAATTTTCTACGAATTTAGGCTAAGTAGAACAACATTAACTAATCATGAAAATACTCGCTCCCATAGACTTTTCAGAAGATGCTACCCAAGCTCTGCGCTACGCTGCGTCAATCATCAAATTAATACAAGTTTCCCAATCAGACGATGAGGTTTCAGCCCCGGAACTTATTGTACTACACGTATTTCAGGTACCCACCGGCGACGATATTAGCTTCTTTGTATCCTCACCCATGGTGGAGCGAGCCGAAAAAAATGCGAGAGAACGACTAAGCCAGGCAATAGAAAGCGTTCCCGATGTTCAGGCGGTGAAGCATCGTGTAATAACCAAGCTATCTTTGCCCTATGAAGGTATCCGAGATACGATTAATAATGAGCAAGTAGATTTGGTGGTAATGGGTGGGCGAGGAGTGAATGCTTCGGCTAACTGGCTGGGTAGCACTACTCGGCGAATAATTCGTCATGCCTCTTGTCCGGTGCTAGCTGTTCCCCACACCACCTCAGTGTTTTATCCGCAGCACGTAGCGTTCGCTACCGATTTGGTCGCTACCAAACCCTCACCTTCTCTTGAGCTGTTTAAGCAGTTGCTACAGTTCTGGCAGGCGAAGGTGCACGTTATTCACGTTCATCCTCAGCCATCGGAGGTTTCGGTAGAAAAAGCGCAAGAGGCATTGCAATTGACTCACTTTCTGGAAAACATTTCCCATAGCTATCATTTCGTAGAAGATAAGGTTGCCGCTCGAGGCATTAAGCAATATCTGGAGGAATACCCCGCCGATTTACTAGTAGTGATTCCCCGCCACCATGCGGCTTTGGAAAGCTTGTTTCACAAAAGCGTTAGCAAGCAGTTAGCCATTAAGTCACCCGTACCAATTTTATCTATTCATGAGTAAGTTAAAGCAACTGCCTCCTTTACGTACTCTTGATACTGCTTTTGGTAGCCATTAATAAAATTGTAGAGAACCTGGTCTTCCACTGGCTCTGGTACGTGGTCGGACAAGTAAAAAGGTGAGTGTACGATAGCACTCACTGTGGTACGGGTGAGTTTTTCGTCGAAGTTAGCTACCGCAATGGGTACAATCATCGGTTCTGGCCGAACGTAGGTCGCCAAGCGAAAAGCTCCGGCTTTAAAGGGTTGAGGCGAGTCTTTGGTCGCCACATTTTTTCCTTCGGGAGAGATAACAATATTTTCGCCCTGTAGCAATCGGTCGCGGGCTTCATCAAAAAAGTACTTTCGCCGTTCGGCTGCTGTCTGCTGGGTTTCGTAAACTGACCCATCTACGTGCCCTGAGAACACATAAATATACCCCAACTGATCGTAGTATCGCTGGTGTCCGTATTCATCCGGGCGCGATTTTCGGATGACCCGCACCGGAGCGGTTCCGTACTTGGGGTAGATAATCATTGACGACACAAAATGCGAATCCAAGGTTAGCTGAAAGTCGTTGGGCAAAGTGTTCTCTGGATGATTAAACAAATGGTTCATAATAAAAATATGACCGGGTTTGTCGGGCAGATTTTCTTGGCCTCTGATGATATAGCGGGTAGAATCAAACAGCTTAATAAATTCTTTACAGCAGTTGTTCCTAATTTGGGGTGGTTTCATTGAGGCCGGAGCATTGGCTACACTTTCGTAAATCTTCTGTAGCTGCTGGTAAATCTTTAGCTCTTCCCGTACTTCCGTCAGCAGTTCCAGGCAGATCTTAGCCAGGTTTTGCTCTACTTCACTGCCGTGCGCCTCTAAGGTTTTCAGGGTAATAAAAGCATCGTTCAGGGTTAGGCGATTCGCCAGATAGTGGGGGATTTTATGCAGTGGAGAAGTAACCGGAAGCTGAGCCGCACTCTGGTCTAATAAAGAACGAATGGCTACGGTTATTTTATCGTACCGCTGGGCAATTAACCGCACGCGAGTACCTCGCAAACGGTTGCCAATTACCCATAGAATACGCTGCATTAAAAAAATGCCGAACTGCGCGTGTTCCGAAGCTTCTCTTTCCAGCACCTCTTTCGCAATCACCAGTATATGGCTGTCTTGGGTTGTGGTAGCCGTAGCCCGATACTGATAAGGAGAAACCAGAGCCGACCAACCAATTAAGTGCCCCGCTTTAGTAATGGCGTGTATTGGCAAATCACCCTCGTTGCCGTTCGTGGCTTCAGTAGATTCGGAAAAAGTACTCATGGATAATACCACTTTTCCTCGCACCAGTAAGTACATATTATCGGCGGTATCTCTTTCTTGAAATACCGTAGTGCCCGCTGCAAACTTTTCAATGGTCACCGCTTGGGCTAAATCTTCTAAATACGTCTGTTCGAAGGGGTGAAAGAAGGAAGAGTGTTTTAACAAAGCCAATGGTTCCTGAAAGTCTTCATCGGGCAGTCCCGATATGTCGGGTGGTTCTTCCTGCGGGTGGGCGATGGTGGTATGCGCACCGGCTCGGCTA
>CAKZPJ010000366.1 GCA_937138955.1 uncultured Flammeovirgaceae bacterium
GGGCTGGCTGTTACTGAACCGGGTCCGCTGGTATTGGCTCTTTTTGATGATATCGGCTGGGATGGTAAAGTTAACCGAGCAGTGCCTGAAGCTACTGCTCGAGTGGCTCCAATGCCAAATGAAGAATATACTTCTCCGCTTAATGTTTACCCTAATGAAGTACAAGGTCAGTTTGTGCTTGATCTGGGTAGCGAAGAAGGTGCTCTTCAAAGTGCCCAGATGGTTGACGTTCTAGGTCGCTCTTATCCGTTAACATTCTCTAAGCGAAGCAGCCGATACATAGATTTTGATCTAAGTTCTTCTTCTGCCAAGTCAGGTATCTACTTCCTACAGCTAGAATTTTCTGATCGTAAAGCAGAAGTACTGAGACTCGCTAAAGTCCAATAACCATTCGTTTCTATTAAATTCCAAAGCCTGGTAAAACACCAGGCTTTTTTTAAGCAATGAGAGACAACGTTTTTGCCTCTGAGCCTTTTTTAAGAAGTATTTATTCGTAACCTAGCGCTTCCTCAATAAACATATCTACCTCCTGCTTCATCTTCACTAGTGAAGGCTGATGAATATACATCATATGGCCTGACTCGTAGAATGACATACTGATGTTATCTTGTAATTCTTCGTCCAAAAGCATGTGGTTGAAGGTATAATCGGTGGCATAGTAGGGAGTAGCCAGATCGTAGTAGCCGTTAAAGACGTGTACCTTCAGAAACGGGTTTTTAGACATAGCACTCCGCAGCGTTTCGGCTACATTCAGAAACTCATTTTGCACGTTGCTGTAATTCCAGGGGCGCACCCGCCCGGTTAGTATTTCGTAGGGAAGGTCGCTTTCATAATTTAGTTCAGTCTTTAGATAGTTGTTAATAGCAGTGGTATATGGACCGTAGATGGTGGCACTATAACTGGGGTCGAACTCGTAGAACTCGCCCGCATCGTCGTAGTCTACGCCGGTCATCCTTCCGTCAAGCCGACCTACCGTAATACCTTCATCGCGGCGCAATTCCTTCACAAAGCGAGCAATATGAATACGGTAGTGAGTGCGTTTCAGGTATTCTTTTGATAATCCGGTGTACTGATGCAGCTTATCAATAATCTGATTCTTGCGGTCTTCCGGTAGTTCATTACCCAACATTAAGGCAGAAGCATACTCGCCAATAGCGAATTCTTCTACTTCCTCTAAAAATAACTCTAGCGAATCGGGGCGGTTCGGTAGCTGATTATGGTACCAAGCGATGGCGGCGTAGGTGGGTAGAAACAGCACGTAGGGCAAATCATTGCCTTTGGTAAAGCGAGCCGTTTGAAAATTCAGAATAGAAGAAATAAGCATCAGTCCGTTGAGATACATACCGTGGCGGTCTTGCAGGTAGCCCGATAGTCCGGCGGCGCGAGTAGTGCCGTAGCTTTCACCCGAAATAAACTTGGGTGAACTCCAGCGATTGAAGCGAGAAGTATACAACCGAATAAAGTTGCCCACGCTAGAAATATCTTCCTCATAACCAGTAAACTCACTCTTCTCTACCCCTTCAGCCGGACGACTGTACCCCGTTTCTACCGGATCAATAAAAACCAAATCGGTTTTATCTAACCAAGTGTACTCATTATCAACCAATTCATAAGGAGGAGCTAACGACTCGCCCTTATCACTCATCTTAATACGGCGTGGTCCCAAAGCCCCTAAGTGCAGCCAAACCGACGATGAACCCGGCCCCCCGTTAAATGTGTAGGTGATCGGTCGCTCTGACAAATCGTCCACATCGTTTCGGGTGTAGGCAACGAAGAACATCTTGGCCCGAGCATCATCGTTTTCTTTCCGAAGTACTAAGTAGCCAGTGGTAGCGGTATAGTTAATCGTCTGCCCACCTACCCGCACGCTATGCTGCGTTACTGATAACGGCGGATCTTCCGCTAAATCAGAAGAATCTGCGGATTGCGCGAAAGAGATCACTGACACTAGTAGGCAGCTTATGAGAAGGGATAGGGGTTTATTCATAATTACTGTTTTCTTATGTTCAGCCTTACCATGATGGAAACTCGATTCCTGCTGAGTATCTGTTTTAAATAAACACATCCGAAAAAGCCATCGTTTGCACCCTGCACCCTGCACCCTGCACCCTGCACCCTGCTATTGCCCTCCGGCTTTGTTTTCTTCGTCTCCCCCAACACTCACAACCTCGTAATCTTCAAAGAGAGAGACATTGGCATTTTCTACGGCCTGTCGGAATTGCATCCAATCGGTAGCGAAAAACTGGTTGATGCTTTCTAGGGGTTCATCTAGACTTACTTTCGCCTGTTCCAGAGCAGTGCGTTGGGTCTCGTTAGCCGAGTGCCAGAATGAGGATAAATACGATGCAGCAGCTCCTAGCTTCCCGCTGACAATATGCGGATCACGCAAGATCCCCTGTACATCTTTTTGAGCAATTAGTTCTTTGTGAGCTTTAATAGAATCCTTCAGTACTTTGGCCTGATCTTTCAGCTCTTGGGCCGCACCATCTTCTCGGTCACTAAGCTGGCTCATTACCAACTCAATGGTGCTATTAGCTTCGTTAAGCTGGTCTACCGCCTGGGCAGCAAGGGAAAGATATTCAGTGTATTGCTCCGCCATAGTGTTGCGGGCGATAACATCTTCTTCAGAAAGCTCAATGCGCGGATCAAGGTGAACGTCTACCTCAGTAGAGTCTTGATGGTCGCCGTAGGTCAGACGAACGATGTAGGTACCCGGTAGGACCGGAAACCCGGCCGGTTCGGGAGCATCTTTTTTAGGCTTTTCAGCGTCTGGCCCGCGTTGCCCTTTGCGAGATAAGTCCCAATTGAAGCGGTTTAGCCCAGCTTGAGCTTCAGCTTTCAGAGTACGAATTACCTCACCCTGATCTAGCACTTCTACCAGCACTGTGTCTTTCTCCGCTGTAGTGCTATCTTCCTCCTGCTTTATAATTTCCTGAATTGAGAACGTCAGTAAAGCTCCCTCAAGCCGATTCTCTCCGTCGTAAATGGCATCACCTTGGAAGCGAGTTCCCGCAGCTTGTTTGTAACTGGCGAGATAAGCATCCGGGGCGTTGAATACGTGCAGTGGCTCGTCCATAATTGTTGGCTCTTTAGCGAGTTCCTGCAGCGGACGAATATCATCCAGTACAAAAGCGGCCCGTCCGAAAGTACCAATAATCAGATCATGCTCCCGGGGGTGAATCTTCAGATCCATGGTAGAAACTGACGGGTAATTTTCGCCCCACTTACTCCAACTATCTCCTCCGTTGAGGCTTACGTGCAAACCGGTCTCGGTTCCCAGAAACATAAGATTGGGCTCCTCGGCATCTTGTACAAACGAAAGGGCAAAACTATTAATTGAATCTTCGAGCTGTACCAGATTATCCCACGATTTGCCCCCATTGCTAGAGTGATACAGATACGGATTCCAATTATTACGACGGTGATCATCCAGCACCACAAACACCTCCTCAGGATTATCGGTACCTACGTGAATTTGGTGAACCCAGGTTCCGGTGGGAACATCATTTAATCGCTCAGCTACATTCTCCCAGGATTGTCCTCCGTTGCGCGTGACTTGAATATTGCCATCGTCGGTTCCAACCCATAGCACTCCTTCTTCGTGCGGGCTGGGAGTGATGGATACAATAGTGGTAAAGTTCTCGGCCTGCGTAGCATCGTAGGTGAGCCCCCCGCTTTCCAGTTGCTTCTGCTTTTCCGGGTCATCGGTCGTAAGATCGGGAGAGATGATCTCCCAAGTTTCGCCCCGGTCGGTACTTTTGTGTACGAATTGTCTACCGCAGTAGAT
>CAKZPJ010000367.1 GCA_937138955.1 uncultured Flammeovirgaceae bacterium
CTACTTTATCAATCCGCCAGGAAGGAATTGGCTGAATCGCTTTGTGGTGCGTAGCTACTGCCATAGCGGCTTTCATCGCAATAATACCCATCCCGCTATCGTGCGCCTGACGGATAGCGTCTTCCAGATAGCCACCATTGATGACGTTATAAGCGCACATGGCCGCATCGTACTCGCCAGTCTCCGCAGCGACTCGGAGTACTCCGGCGGGATCGTTATGGGTTGAGACTCCTAAAAAGCGCACTTTTCCGTCTTTCTTTAGCTGAGCGAAGGTTTCGTAGATTTCGGGTATTTGTACTTCTTCGGGGCAGTCGGCACCGTGCGGGCACATTAGAATATCAAAGTAGCCAAAGTTAGTTCGTTTTAAACTACCTTCAATAGACGATAGAATCTTATCGCGGTAGGCTTGGCTTCCCTCCACTTTATGGGCGTAATCTTTCACCATCGCATTCGCTAAAAAGGCACCGTCCATGGATTTGGCTTGACCCGGCCAGTACTTGAGAAAGTAACCTGGTTTATCCACTGCTCGATCGTCACGAATTTCCTTCGCTCGCTTCATAATCGCTACCTGCTTGCCCGAGGGTAATCCTTTATAAATATCTCGATAAAGTTGATCGCGTACCGCAGCAAAGCCGCTGACTTTGGTGGTAATAAAAACTTTCTCCCGTTTAGAGGAGCTATCGATCACTTGGCTGTACGCCTCTTCGCACTCGCCGTTACCGTAAGCTGGGGCCATATCTAAGTAATTTAACCCCTTATCCATAGCTAATTCCACCGGACGAGTATTACCAAAGCGAATCGGGTCACCCCCGCAGACTACCTCGGAAATCATCATACCGGTGCGACCTAACTGCCTATAGGTCATATCCGATTGGCGATTACGCCACTCCTGCGCTACTTCAGTCTTACTGGTTTTATTCGGTTTGGCTTGCGCTGATTGCAGGCTTAAGCCTGAGAGTCCTGCCGAGGCAGCTGAAGCAACAGTTAAAAAATTACGTCGGGATAATGACGACGGTGTAGGGGATGATTTTTTCATAGTAAGGTCGTTTTACTCAATATAAAGATTCTTCCGATAAGATTATAGGCAAAGCCCAATCTATTGAAGTGTACTGAGTAAAATGAGTGTTGAATAGGCTCAATTTGTAGCTCTATCTACTCCAATCAGGTATTACAGTGAAAAGCTATTTCTTTTGCTGAGGTAAGCCTTCGTCAATAATCAGTTTCTTTACTCGAAGCCTATTTATTGAGAGATCGTTAATGGCTAAAGATTTTATCCGAGCTTTTGCCAGGGCAAGTGAACCAATAGCAACAGTGCCAATCGCGAATGCGCCTACTGCCAACGCACCAACTCCAACCGCTATAGTCGAGACTGCTAAACGGCTGGTAGCCGATTGATTCGTGGGACGATGTTTGCGATAATGATTATGAAGGAGTTGCATAGCTGTAGCTTTATTAGATCATACGAATATTCAGTTAAATCGTTGGCGGCATCCTTAATTATTGTCTGTGAAAGATGTTATAGTTGATAATGATGAATGAATAATGACTGATGAATGATTACTTTGCGTCTACATTAATCATTACAATTATGAAAGGAAGAATTGCCATACTTGGGGGGGGGAATTTAGGTAAGGCCATTGCCATTGGTTTAGCTAGCACTGAGCAGTACGAAGCCAACCATATTTTCGTGACCAAACGTAGGTTACATGGGGTAGAAGACTTGCAACAGTTAGGCATCCAGACTACCAGCGATAATCGGGAAGCAGTAAAAGAATCTGAATTGATCTTATTGTGTGTGCAACCCAAGCAACTGGAATACTTGCTGATAGAAATTCGGGACTTACTTGATCCTGAGAAGCACGTACTCGTATCTACCATTACCGGAGTTAGTATTCGCGAGATTGCTCGGCTGACGTTAGAAGAATTTCCTATCATACGGGCCATGCCCAATACCGCTATTGCCATTCGGGAATCAATGACCTGCTTGGCGGCGCAGAACACCTCGGATGATTTGCTGAATCAGGTACAGGCTATTTTTGACGTGATGGGAGAGACGCTGGTGATTGACGAAGAGATGATGGCCGCTGCCACCGTGCTGGGAGCCAGTGGTATCGCTTTCTGCCTACGCTATATTCGGGCGGCCGCTCAGGGCGGTATCCAAATGGGCTTTCATGCCGAAGAAGCCCAGAAAATCGCCGTTCAGGTTTGCCGAGGGGCGGCTTCGCTTATTCTAGAAAACCAAAAGCATCCTGAGACAGAAATTGACAAAGTTACCACACCCCAAGGCTGCACCATTGCTGGCCTTAACGAAATGGAGCACAATGGACTCAGCTCAGCAGTAATCAAAGGTATTATGACTTCTCACCGCCGGATTGGAAAGATTACGGATTGAAGGACGCAAACGATGGTTCAGCCCGATTTCGTCATTACTATTGCTAGGGATAGCTTTTTCCTGTAGATTTCACTATCATCATCGTAGCATTTTAAATTAGGTTAATGCTTAGATTTAAGCATGAAGAATTTACTTTTGATCATTGGACTACTTCTCGTTGGGAAAGGTTATTCCCAATCAAAAATTGACAGTTTAGAGCAAAATCTTAGCACTGAAAAAGTAGATTCTTTAAAGGTCAACACTCTTTTAGACTTGACCGACGAGTATCGTTATGAAGATCCTAAAAAGGCAGAAAAAAGTGTTATTCACGCTTTAAAAATTGCGTCGGGAATCAATGAGAAAAAATACGAAGCACAGGCACTAATATCCTATGCCGATTTATTATCCGACCGATCTAGCTACGACTCCGCCATCACATTCTTTCAAAAAGCTCTTCTCAAATCAGAAAGTATCAACTTCGCTGACGGTAAAAGTGCTGCATTAATTGGTTTGGGAAATGCCCATACCAGAAAAGGAAACCTTAATAAGGGCGAGGAATATCTTCGACAGAATATAACCTTCGCAACCGAAACCGAAGATTTTGAAGGGGTTGCAAGCTCCTATAACAATTTGGGAAAAATCTTTAATGAACAGGGGGAATATACAAAAGCAATGGAAGCCTATACTGAGGCTGCAAAAATGAACACCCAGACCGGTAATGAAAAATTTATTGGCATCAATATGGCCAATATTGGTATGATCCACCAAAAATTAGAAAATTTTGATGAAGCCCTTTCGTACTATAAACAGAGCGACAGCCTGTTTAAAAAACTTGATTTTCCATTGGGACAGGCTTTTGTAATGAAAAATATGGGTATTGTCCATAGAAATCAAGGTAAACCCGAAGAAGCATTAAATCAATACCGAAAGGCACTGGAAAGTTATGGGCAAATGGGGCGAAAACATGAAATGTCCCAAACCTATCAGAACATTGGAAATATTTATTCGGACAACAAGCAATCCGGTAAGGCTATAGAAAACTATCGTAGGTCATTATTGATTGCAACCGAAATCAACGATTCCATTGACATGGCCATGAGCAACCAGTCTTTGGGACAAGAATTTCTCTACGCTAACAATCTTGATAGTTCAACCTTCTATTCTAACAAAGCAATTGAAATTGCCCGAGCAGTAGGTGCCAATTTAACCGAAATGGACGGTTATAAAACCCTGTCAGAAGCGAATTATGCCAAAGGCAACTATAAAAGTGCTTATGATTTCAGGATAAAATACGAGGCACAAAGAGATAGTCTTTATAACTTAGAAAAACGCGATCTGGCCGAAGAAATAGAGGCCAAATACCAAAATGAACAAAAAACTGAGGAAATCGCTCAATTAGCCTCTGAAAAGGCTCTTCAGGCACTACAATTGGGCAAGAGGAAAAGCGAACGCAACGCTATTATTGCCTTCGCCGTACTGATTCTATTGTTGGCGGGCTTGTTCTACAGCCAATATCGCATCAAACAAAAGGCGAACCAAGAGATGCAAAAACTGAATCAGTTGAAATCCAATTTTTTTGCAAATATTACCCACGAGTTCCGTACTCCACTCACACTGATTATAGGTCCGCTCGAGCAAAAGCTATCGGGCATTTTACCAGATGAAGAACGTCAGACCACCGAGCGGATGCTCCGCCACGCCCAGAGGCTATTACGATTAATCAATCAGTTGCTCGACTTTGCTAAGTTAGAACAGCAGCCTCTTCAGCTCTCAGTGCAGCCTGGAAACCTGACTCATTTTCTTCAGTCATTATTTGCATCGTTTGAGTGGCAGGCCAATCAACAGCAAATTGACTACCAAGTTCACTGGCCAAGTCAGGAAATTAAGGGCTACTTTGATGCTGATAAATTGGATAAGATCATTTATAACTTGTTATCGAATGCATTTAAGTTTACTCCGTCTCAGGGAGAAGTTTTCGTTACAGTGACTGAACGGGGAAAACAGTTAGAAGTACAGGTGAAAAATAGCGGGCAGGGCATTGCGCCCGATCAGCTTCCCCATATTTTTGAGCGGTTTTATCAAGCAAAACAAACAGAAAATTCCCTCTTGGGGGGTACGGGCATTGGGCTGGCTCTTACAAAAGAATTGGGCACTATTCACCGGGGAACCATTACGGTAGAAAGTGTTCCCGATCAGGAAACTGTCTTTACGGTAAGTATTCCTATTGATAAAGCGGATTATAAACAAACCGAAGGGTCTTTACAAGACGTTTCTTTTCCCGATTTTGAACCCACATATCAGCCAAAACCGGAAAAATCTCGTGTTGAGCCCGAGAATGATTTTGACCTTCCTAAATTACTGCTGGTAGAAGATCACCAAGACTTACGAACC
>CAKZPJ010000368.1 GCA_937138955.1 uncultured Flammeovirgaceae bacterium
CAATTAGTACTGGGTAAGCTTTCGGGGTTATTCCAAGCTGGTTCCGGACTACCACCACCGTTGATCCGGGCAATAGAACTGGCGCGCACAAAATCTTCGGTGCCCAGCATGTTCGGTAGCGGGCGAGGCTGGCGCAATCCTACTTGGGTATTGAAATTTACTTTTATTCGTCCTTCCGACCCTCGTTTGGTTGTTACTAGAATTACTCCGTGCGCAGCTCGGGCTCCGTAGATGGCCGCAGCAGAAGCATCTTTCAGTATCTCCATTGATTCCACATCGTTCGGGTTGAAGAAGTTGCCCGGGTCCATGGGTACTCCGTCTACAATCCACAGCGGATCGGTATTTCCAATAGAACCCGAGCCCCGAATATTTACCCGAGCCGGCGCACCTGGATTTCCTTCCGTTCGCATCACCTGCACTCCGGCTGCTCGACCCTGCAAAGCATTTTCTAATCGACGCTCGGAAAGGCGAGTAATATCCTGCGATTCTACCGAGGAAATAGCTCCGGTCAAATCCGATTTTTCTTGAGTACCGTACCCAACTACTACCACTTCGGAGAGGGCCTGAACATTCGGAACCAACGATAAATTAATCACACTTTGACCACCAATTGCTGCTTCTTCTGTTACGTAACCTACTGACGAGAAAACCAATGTCTCTGCATTTTCAGGTACTGTGAGACGGTAGTTACCATCAATATCAGTCACGGTGCCGATGGTAGTAGCTTTTACAAGCACATTTACTCCAGGCAAAGGTTCATTCTCTTCATCAGTTACTTGCCCGGAAATGTCTCTCTCCACTACCACTGGAGCTCGTAGCGGAAGATTCTTCATCCGGTTTAGTGTGTTCACATGGGATGCATACAAGCTTTCCTCTTCGGTAGTAGTTGATCTTTCGTCCGACGATTTTGCTTTATTAGACTCTACCGGATAGATACCGTAGATCTGTTCACTAATCTTCTCGTACTGTAAGTCCAGGGGCTGAAGTATTGATGTTAGTGCTTCATCTAGCGTTTTCGCTTTCTGAGGGGTGCCCAAAGGTGCCCGCTTTCCTTCAACCAACTGGCTAGCGTAGTTGAACCGTATGTCGTGTTTGGTTTCCAACTGATCCAGCACGAACTTGAGACTGCCGATTTCCTGTTTTGCCACTTCCGAAGCTAAGGAAAACGGGGTAGATAATGCTACTGTTTGGGCGAACGCTGAACTGCTGATCAGCATTGCCAACAGCAACATTCCGCCACGGGTAAAATGGGGTAGAATGCTACTCATAATTATAGGGGTTTATTTGATAGGTAATTGATTGCATATAATTTTTAGGGGGTTGGTCTGATTAAATATTTACCGTCTATCTCTTCTATTTTTAAGGCAAACGATTTTTCTAGTGTCGTAAATAATACTGATATATCGTCAGCGGGGGTAGACCCCGTAAACGTTAGCTCGCTTACAGTAGGATTAGCAAATTGTAATTGGATACCGTAATTATCAGCTAGTACCTGCTGGATCTCTCGTAGCGATTGGTCATCGAAGTACAATTCGTTCTCTTTCCAGGAAGATACGTGGGTTTCTTCCCCTATTTTTTCTACCGAAAATGAGTGTTGCTCATCTACCCGTACTGACTCGCCAGGTTCCATAGCAATCAATTCATTATCACTCTGAGGATTTTTCAAACGAACTTTTCCTTCATCTAATACTACTTGAGTAATGCCCCGACGATCCTTTACATTAAAAGCTGTGCCCAGCACTTCAATATCTACCTGCGCTGTGTGCACCACCATCTTTACTGGCTGATTAGATGTAGCCTGACGACGAGTAACTTCAAAGTAAGCTTCGCCACTCAGCCATACCTCACGGGTGGCGTTTTCGGCCAAATCATCGGAATACGTAATTTTAGAATTAGCGTTAAGATAGACTACTGAGCTATCGGGTAGTATTATCGTTTTTACCTCGCTGTATTGAGTCTCATGCGTTTGGGCTTGAGGCAAAAGATAGTACCAAACGGCTACTGCTATTAGCACTCCGGTTAGAGAGGCAGCGATTTGCCAATTTTTTATTGAGAAGAAACGCTGTTTTGAATCCGCTTTATTAGCTACTATAGATTGATACATTCGGTTTGAAGTAACCAAACCTGGATTAGACACACCTGAAAGGTCAGTCCACAGAGCGTGGAGCACTTCATCATACTCTTTAGCTTCGCTTTGAAGCAAATAGCGATAAAGCTGCTGCTTTTCTTCTGGGGAGCAGTATCCGTTTAAGTACTTTTGTAGTAATTGCTTAGCGTGATTCATCCAGATTTTTTTCCGAACAACATACACACTAAATACAGTTGAAAAAAGAGCGAGGATTACTCTAGTAAAAAAGAACCTTTTATTTACATTCTATGCAATAAATTATAGCATATATAGCACTAGACACAAATAATAGCGATGTATTTTGCGAATTTAGAAAAACGATAACAGTAGAATAATACTGGCGGAGCGATAGTTTAATAGAAAACCTTTAACTGTTTTAGTAGCTTTAGTTAACTGCGATTTTACAGTAGACACAGATAGGCCGAGCATAGTGGCAATCTCAACCGGTAGATATCCTTCTTCAAAGTGCATTTTATAAATAATCTGACGCTTCTCTGGAAGTGAATTAATAAGTTCATCGGTAAGCTTTTGGCATTCAGCTAGCGATAGATCATCTTCAGTAACGGTGGAGCTATTGTCTATCCACAGGTTGCTCAATTGTATTTGTTGAGCCTGATTTGCTTTTTGCTTTAAATGATTGAATGCACAATTGCGGGTAACAGTGTATAAATAGTGTTCTAAAGAACGGCTAGCGTCTACCAAATGCCTTTTTTCCCAGAGACGAATAAAAACCTGCTGCGTAACTTCTTCCGCTTCACTAGTTGACTTAGTGATTTTTAAGCTGAAACCATACACCTGCCCATGAAGTGCATCGAAGATTCGGCGAAATGCTTTAGGATTGCCCTGAACAAATCGCTCTACTAACGACTCAGATATAGTAACGTTCGGCATATTTGTTAGAGAACTTATAACTGATGTATTACATATACATTTAATTTTACAAAATTGTTACTACAATCCAAAATAGCCGACCAATAGCGCGCTGATATATTGCTATTAGTTAGCTAACTGAGTAACACAGTAGAAACATAACCGTACAAGTAACACGGTTCAGATACAGTATTGCATCTTACCAAAAATTCGTTTAACACAAAGCATATTATGAAAATTGGAGATAAAGTTCGCATGTTGCGGGGCAGTGAAGAGGGAGTGATTACCCGCTTTTTAGAAAAAAATCTTATCGAGATTGAAATTGAGGATGGCTTTGGTATTCCGGTACTTCGTGGCGATGTGGTAGTAGTTGCCCAAGAAGAGGAGAATTACTTTGAGAAACCGGAACGCGTTACTGCCCGCCCTTCTATGGCTGATGAAAGCTCCGTTAAACCTCAGCAGCAAGGCATCTACCTCACCCACGTAGCTATTAATGATAAGCAGCTTTCGCTACACTTAGTGAATGCCACCGATTTTGAACTACCCTTCTCAGTGGGAGAGGATGCAGAGGGTAATTACCGGGGAATTAATGCCGGAATACTTTCACCTCAAAGTACAGTTAAGCTGAAGAATGTACAGATAGCCGACTTTGATCAGTGGCCTGTCCTAATTGTGCAACTGATCTTTCATCGAACTGGCTACTTTACCCTGCGCGAACCCCTGCAACGGCGAATTCAATTCAAAGCCAATACCTTCTTTAAGAGTAAAACCACGGCTCCAGTATTGAACAAACCAGCCTTTGTTTTTCGGGTAGATGAGCAGATGGGCAAACCCCTCAATCCAGAAAAGCTTAAGGAAAGTATGTTTAAGCGACAAGATGAGCACAATGCTGAGTTTCCGATGGCACAGTTGGAGCGACCGCCGCGTGAGGTAGATTTGCACATTGAGAAGCTCACTCCAGAATATGATACCATGAGCAATCCCGAAATGCTAGAGCTGCAATTGAGCACTTTTGAAGAGAAGCTGGATCAGGCCATTGGCACTGGAATGGATGAGATCACCTTTATCCACGGAGTAGGCAGTGGTGTATTGCGCGATGCTATTCATAAACGCTTGTCGAAGATCAAGAACATCAACTACTTTCAGGATAGTATGCGTGACAAATTTGGCTACGGAGCCACTCGGGTTCGAATAAAATAGCGTTTCTCTTCGTTAGGACTTAGAAGCTAAGTAAACTAGTTTCTTCAAGCTGCAAACCTACCATTTGAGCCACCAATGTGTTACTCATGAGATGCATTCACTACTGTGCATCCTAAAATGCTTTTTTTGTTACAAAGCTCTATGTTTTCATTGCTGAATAAACAACTCTAACTGCTTCTTAGAAATGAATGGTTGTGTTATGCGAAGTATTACGTTTGCTCTTATGATGATAAGCTGGAATTTAGCGGCTCAAACCCCACTAGATACCACTCGGGTGATTACCTATTACGATTCGGCTCAAACCATACCCAAAGCAAAATACTTTATTCTGGACGATGATAGCACCCGAGCCCACGGTGATTATGTGCGCTACTTCCCGGACGGTAGCATATCCGCTCGAGGAGTATTTGATGACGGAAAAATGATTGGCACGTTCCGGGAATTCTACCCGAATGGAGCTGTACAACGAGTAATTCCTTACCAAGCCGGTAAAAAAGAAGGAGCAGTAGTGGTGCTTACCCCCACTGGAGATACGCTACAAACGGTTCATTTTCAAGACGATAAGATGGAGGGTGAATTGCGAGCCTACCATGAAGACGGTTCGCTTAAAAACAAGACTACTTTTGTGAACGATAAGCCCGACGGACTGATCGAGTCGTATTATCCCAACGGAAACTTGCGAGAGCAACTTACTTACGAGCAAGGAAAACAACAGGGTCCCGTGCGCCAATTTTATGAAGACGGAACACTGCGCAACGAGGGCACTTACCTTAACTCCAATTTAGAAGGACTTTATACCGAATATTACCCTAATGAGAAAATAGCTAGCCAGACTAGCTTCCGGCAGGGTCAGCGACAGGGTATTTCTCGCTCTTATACGCCTAGCGGCCAATTAGTAGTGGAGGAACCTTATGAAGATGGGTTTCTGGATGGCCCCGTCCGCTACTTTTATCCCGATGGTACTCCTAAAGCGGAGGGTACTTACCAAGCGGGCAAACCCACTAATGAACATCGTGAGTATTTTCCGAATGGTGCTCGCCAGCAACGAACTACTTACCAGCGCGACACAACAGTAGTAGAGAAGTACTACCAAGATCAACAGTTACGAAACCGCCAGCAGCGCGTAGACGACAAACCGGCCGGTCGTTGGCAAGCGTATTATTCATCCGGGCAATTGCGAGAAAACTTATTTTACCTTGAGGGTAAACTCAGCGATACGGCTACCTATTATCACGAAAATGGTATAGTGCAGCGAATTGAGGTGTTTAAAAATGGCCGAAGAACGCAGACTACTAAAACCTATTACCCTTCCGGTCAGCTTGAGAGTGAAACCGAATATTATGCCGGTGTGCCGCAGGGCGATTATCGCTCGTATCACGAAAATGGCCAGCTAAAAGAAGAAGGAAAATACGATGGGGGTGAACCCGCTGGTACCTGGAAGTCCTACAACGAACAAGGGGAATTACTAGAAGAAGAAAAGCAACCCCGCTAATTTTTCAAAAAGCGTTTTTGTTTCTCTGGAATTTGCTGAACAGGCATCACACCCCTTCCTGTTTTTTGTATTCAGAAATGCACTAAAAACAATATCGATGTCAACCACCAGATTCATTTATCAATGAACTTATCATGATTTTTCGTCCACCAAATTACTCGAGGTTTCGAGCACTTACTAACGAACCAATCTTCCCCGAATACCCAGCGTGAAGGCGCGGGGCATTCCAGGACGTAAACCCGCTGGACGGGCGGCTACAGCGTATACTTGATTGGTTAGGTTGGTAACATTACCAAAGAAAGTAACGTAGCGATTGAGGCGGTAATTAGTACTAATATCAGTGACTAAATAACCCGCAAGCGAGTTCTCATCGGTGAGAGTTTCTTGTCCAGCTATCACTCGCATAGCACCTTGATAACGAGTGCTGAGGTTCACATCAAACTTCTGGCTTTGTAAGCTTAGTTGCACCGCTAACTGATGATTTGCTAAGTATGGTATTTTATCACCAATAGCTACCGTGCCCCAGGGTTCAAACTCACTTTCAAAATTGTTTTGGAAGGTAGCATTGGTGTAGGTATACGCTAAACTAAACGGTAGCGCAATGCGGGCATCTGGATTATTAATCAGCTGATACTGTATCTCTAACTCTAACCCTTGAGCGTTCACTTCTCCCCCATTGAATTGCTGGGTAGTCCCAGCCCCTCCGGCAGCGGCTAAGTCGCTGCCCAGTAGATTGGCATAGTCATTAAAGAAGTAAACTGCGCGAGTGCTCAGTGGCCCGCTATGATAGCGCACTCCCAACTCGTAGTTTACGCTCTTCTCGGGCAGCGTACCTTCTTTAGAACCGGGCGGTGAAAAGCCTCGGTGAATGCCTAAAAAACTACTAAGATCCGAAGTAAATTCGTAATCCAGACCGATGCCCGGTAGCCAAACTTGTACGGTGTTCGCTCTATCTGAGAAATCGCTAATTGCCGGATCAATATCGTTGATTTGATCACGATTTGTATCATTTTTACCGAAGTCTTCTCGTAAGATGTTGATAGACTCGTGCCGTAGACCGGGGGTAGCGGTTAGCTTTCCTAGAGTGAGTTTATGCTGCCAGTATAATGCTAACGCCTGAGCAGTTTCAATTCGGTTACTCTCGGTGCCAGGTGTTCCGGTTTGGGTTAATTCCATCACCCCATTGTCCATCCGATAATTATCTACCCACTGAAAGCGGTCAATTTGGTCTTCGTGGTAGCGAATACCGAACTCCGCCTCGTGGGCTACTGTACCGGTCACGAAATCATAACCGATGGTTGACTGAATTCCCTGGGCGTAATAGCTGCGGTTGTTATTTTTTACTTGCAGAGCGTCATCATTCAAACTACTGACTCCGGTCACAATAGCGTAGGCTTCTGAATTCGCCATCGGATCATTCAGCAAACTAGCAATACTAACTGTTTCAGCTTCGTCCGAAGGTTTTACTTTATCCAACTTATACCAATTACGCTTAAAGTCAGTGCGGTATGCGGTCGTAGTAATATCGAGGTGTGGGGTGAGTGAAATAGCGTGGCGCAACTGAAGTTGCTGCTGTTCGGTGTTCATAACGTCGCGCTGAGAACCAGCGTAGCGGCGCAGTGGGTTAGCAGTAAAGTCTTCGCGAATTAGACCCAGATAGGTTTCATTAGATGTTTCGGTAGTGTACCCCAGTTTAAATGATAGAGATTGATAAAATCGGGCGTCAGCATCGGTGTTGACTCGAAACTTCACTAAATAATCTTCTTTGTTAAATCCAGTTTCACCGCCGCTATCTAAATTTTTGAAGCCATCGGAAGATAGTTGGAAGGTTTCTACCAGAAAGCCTACATTTTCGTAAGAGTCGCCCACATTAGCGTGTAGTGTTCGCTGACCGAAACTACCCCCTACCATCTGTATATTGCCTAGAAAATCTTGCGGAATTTGGGTAGAAATAAAGTTAATAGCTCCCCCAGTAGTATACGGGCCGTACTTTATCTGACTAGCTCCTTTCATAATTTCTATGGCTTGCATTCGCCCCACCGTAGGAAAATAGTAAGCGGCCGGGGCAGCGTAGGGAGCT
>CAKZPJ010000369.1 GCA_937138955.1 uncultured Flammeovirgaceae bacterium
ATAAAGACTTTTTCCGCAACTCCAAAGACATAGATCTAACTACGGGTGATGCAGTAGTGGTCGACGTTCTCAACGGCTATCATATTGGTCATGTGTCGTTACAGGGTGAGTTAGTCCGTCTGCAAATGCAGAAGAAAAAGGTACCTAATAACGATCAAATCCGTACTATTTATCGAATAGCCACGGAGCAGGATTTGGAAAAATTCCGTAAGGTATGTAACCGCGAAATGCCAACGCTCTACCGAACGCGTGATATTATTCAGAAGCTGAACTTATCCATGAAACTTTCTGACGTGGAATATCAGGCGGATAATAATAAGGCTACTTTCTATTATTCTGCCGAGAGCCGGGTCGATTTTCGGGAGCTAATAAAAATATTAGCGGGAGAATTCCGCATCCGAATTGAAATGCGACAAATCAGCTTACGACAAGAAGCAGGTCGGCTAGGAGGTATTGGCTCCTGTGGTCGCGAACTTTGTTGCTCTACCTGGCTTTCTGATTTTAAAAGCGTCTCTACTTCGGCGGCTCGCTATCAAAACCTTTCTCTCAACCCTAGCAAACTTTCTGGTCAGTGCGGACGGCTTAAATGCTGCCTCAACTACGAGTTAGAAACATATATGGATGCCCTCAAACGCATCCCCGAAGTCAATCGCCCTTTAAAAACACAGAAAGGGGAAGCGGTGCTACAAAAGACCGATATTTTTAAAAGAATAATGTGGTTCAGCTTTGCTGGTGAAAGTGCCTGGGTTCCCCTAAGTGCCCAACGAGTACAAGAAATTTTAGAGCTGAATAAGCAAGGTAAAGTACCGGATACACTCGTTGAAAATCATATAATCACTAAGACTGATTCGGGTGTCTTAAACAATGATTTAGTGAAAATGGATAAAAAGTTTCAAAAGAAGCATAAGCATAAGCCCAAACACCGCAATAAGCGAAAGAAAAAGAATTAACACCATTCGTTTTTCATTCCTTCTCTTGTTTTATCTTAGTAGCCATCAATGAAACTATTTGCAGTTCCCAGCTATTTGGTTCTTATTCGTCACTGGGCTTGTTCGATTATACTGGCATCCCTCCTTCTGCTAGTCCTCACTCGCTGCGATGACAACCGCGTGTACGAAGACAATACCGATTTTGATCAAACGGTATGGGCAGCTGATAGCTTACTAAATTTTCGCTTTCAGATAGATGAGCCCGAGCAGGCTTACAATATTTATTGGAACGTGCGAAACACTGTATCTTACCCTTTCCGTAATTTATATCTTACTTATTACTTAGAAGATACACTAGGCAACACCCTAAAAACTGATCTCTACGAAATGAAACTGTTTGAGCCTCGCACTGGAAAACCTTACGGAAGCGGACTTGGTGACATCTTTTCTCACCAGATTTTGGCTTTGCCTAATTATAAGTTTGATACGGCTGGTATGTACCAAATTCGTCTCCAGCAGTATATGCGGCAAGACACTCTACCCGAGATTCTTTCGGTAGGAGTACGGGTGGAAATAGCCGAAAAAGATTAGCTAAGAGTAACGATGGCTACGCAGCAGAGCGAACGGTGGAAAATTTGGGTAGATACCGGAGGTACTTTTACCGATTGTTTAGCGCATAGTCCGTCAGGAGCACTTCATCGAGTTAAGGTGCTTAGTGACAGTACCCTACGTGGCAAATTGCTAGAAGCTATCAGTCCTACCCAGTGGAGAATTCGGCAAAACTGGCACATCAATAAGGCTGACCTGCTTAATGATTACACCTTCCAACTGCTGAACTCACCGACACTTCTGGTGAAAAAGTTTGATCCAACCGATAGTTCTATAACGTTAGAAGAGCCTATATCGGAAGAGGAAGCTGGAAGAGATTTTACGCTAACCGCTTTTGAAGAAGCTCCAGTGTTAGCTACTCGCTTGGCTACTATTACCCCACTCAATCAACCGCTGCCTCTGATGGAAATGCGATTGGGTACAACTCGAGGTACCAACGCCTTACTAGAGCGAAAAGGAGCTAAAACCACCTTACTCGTCACTCGAGGCTTTAAAGATTTGCTAGCCATTGGCACCCAGCAACGGCCGCATATTTTCTCATTGAACATTCAGAAATCAGCTCCTTACTGCAACCACATTATTGAAGTAAATGAACGGTTAGATGCTCAGGGAAATACCGTGATTTCTCAGAGTGATGATAATGTAGATAATGTACTTCAGCAACTGATTTTAACCCAACCCGAGTCAGTAGCCATTGCGCTGCTGCACAGCTATCGTAATCCGGTGCATGAGCAGCAGATAGCTAAATCACTAGCTGACCAGAATTTTTCTTACGTTTCAATTTCTTCTGAGCTTTCTTCTTCTCAGAAAATACTACCCCGAGCGGCCACTGCCGTCGTCAATGCCTACCTCGCTCCCATTATTCATCACTACTTGAATCGCATTCGAGCGCGTATTCCTGACGGAAGTTTAAAAGTGATGAGTAGTACCGGTGGATTAGCCGATGCTCATCTTTATCAACCTAAAGATAGTCTACTCAGTGGCCCCGCTGGAGGCATAGTGGGATCGGCGGCGGTGCTCAAACAGGTTCAATCGCAAAACCCTAATTTTCGGCGGTTACTTTCGCTAGATATGGGTGGCACCAGTACCGACGTATCCCGGTATGATGGCGAGTACGACTATCAGTACATTACTAAGGTAGGCGATGCCGAGATCACCTCCCCAGCTTTGGCGATTGAAACCGTTGCGGCTGGAGGGGGCTCTATCTGTCAATACAAAAATGATGCACTTATCGTAGGCCCCGAGAGTGCCGGAGCTTACCCGGGTCCGGCTTGCTACGGACAAGGTGGGCCACTCACCGTTACCGATGTAAACCTACTACTGGGAAGGTTGCGCGCGGATAAATTTGGAATCCCTATTGATCGCAGTGCTTCCCAACAAGCTCTAGCGAAGGTAAAGGAAGCTTTAACCAACTCATCCGAAATTTCTGATGAAGAACTACTGCTGGGTTTTCTGCGAATTGCCAACGAAAAGATGACGGATGCCGTCCGTAGTATCTCCGTCAAGAAAGGTTTTGATCCTACCGAATATTCACTACTAGGATTTGGCGGAGCAGGCGGACAACATGTTTGTGAAATTTCTTCACTACTCAATATTAGGACCATCATTATTCCGCAGGATGCCGGACTACTCAGTGCCTACGGGATGGGACAAGCTGTGCTGGAACGGTTCGCTACTCGCCAAGTGCTCCGGCCCTACGTTGAAGTTCAGGATGATCTAGCAAATTGGATTGAGCAACTTCGCCGAGAAGCTACTGAACTGTGCCAGCAGGAAGGCTACGAAGAAGGTGAGCTACAAACCCGCTTTATTAAACTATTCCTACGATTTGAGGGACAAGAGAGCACGCTAGACGTAGACTTCTCGCACTCTGACGAAGCAATTGATATTTTTCGCCAACGTTACGAAGCTCTATTCGGTCACTGGCTCGCAGATCGTACTATAGAGTTAGAATCTATTAAGGTAGTCGTTTCTACTGCCCCTCCGACTGTGCCTACACCCGTAGTAGAAAGAGAATATACTCCTGCTACCAACGTAAATCAATCAGCTTACACCCAAGATGGCTGGATTCCTGTACCCGTGTACGATTGGGATCAGCTTCAAGCGGGTGCTTCTTTTTTTGGCCCCGCCTTAGTTATTAGCAATACCACTACACTGTGGGTAGAATCCAACTGGCAATTCCAGCTCGATGGTTTCGGCAACGCCTTGCTCTTCTCCGAAGAAGAGACTGACCCGCTTCACGCTGAAGCTCCCGAGGCAGTGCAGTTAGCGTTGTTTACTAACCGCTTCACCAGCATTGCTTCCGGAATGGGTGCTTTGCTGGAACGAACCTCCTTCTCAGTCAATGTGAAAGAACGCTTAGACTTTTCCTGCGCTTTACTAAGTGCTAATGCGAAGCTGATTGTTAACGCCCCCCATATTCCCGTTCACTTAGGTAGTTTAGGAATATGCGTGCGAGCCGTTCGGGAAAGCATTGCTATGGAGGAAGGCGATGTGATCATTACTAATCATCCTGGCTACGGTGGTTCGCATTTGCCTGATGTCACTCTCATCAGTCCGGTTTATTTTGAGAAACAACTTATCGGTTACCTAGCGAATCGGGCGCATCACGCTGAGATTGGTGGTTCCCGGCCTGGTTCTATGCCTACTCGGGCTACTACTTTAGCGGAAGAAGGGGTGGTGATTTCGCCTACCTATTTGGTACGTCAAGGCGAACCTCGGTGGGACGCAATTCGTCAGTTATTTACTACCGGCAGGTTTCCTACCCGCAATGTTGAAGAAAATTTAGCCGACCTCAACGGTGGTCTAGCTAGCATCCGCTGGGGCATCGAGGCCTTACAGCGATTAGCCCAGCAGCACGGCGTGAATGCGATTTCGCACTACATGCAACAGATTGAATCTCGTACCGCTCATCGTATGGCGAATTGCCTGAAAGAACTAGAACAGACTTCATATTCTGCCACTGAGTTTTTAGACGATGGTAGCAAACTGAAGGTACGAGTTACAGCTGAGCAAGAAAATCATCTAACGGTAGACTTTACCGGAAGTGCGCCTACTCATCCAAACAATTTTAACGCTACTCCGGCCATTGTTTACAGTGCTGTGATGTATGTGCTTCGCTTACTCTTAAACGAAGACTTACCATTAAATGAGGGATTACTTGAATCAATCAAAATCGTACTGCCGAAGGATTCTATTCTAAACCCAGAGTTTACCAATGATCCATCAAAGTGTCCGGCGGTGGTAGGCGGCAATACCGAAACCAGCCAACGATTGGTAGATACGCTACTAAAAGCGTTTGGGATGGCAGCCTGTAGTCAGGGAACGATGAACAATGTGCTGTTCGGTAACGAGCAGTTCGGCTACTACGAAACTATTGGCGGCGGAAGTGGCGCTGGTTCTGGATTCGGTGGAGCGGATGCGGTACATCAGCATATGACTAATACGCGCATCACTGATCCCGAAGTGCTGGAGTTTCGCTATCCAGTACGTCTGGATGAATTCTCAATTCGTCCCCATTCGGGCGGAGGCGGAAAGTGGTCGGGAGGAAATGGTATTGTTCGGAAGTTCACTTTTTTAGCTCCGCTATCGCTCACTGTACTTACGCAGCATCGTAATGTTGCTCCCTATGGTATGGCGGGTGGGCAGCCCGGCAAAGTGGGTCGCCAATGGATTGTCCGAAAAGATGGCACCAAAGAAACACTAATGAATGTAGGTGAAGCCGAGATGCAAGCGGGCGATCAGTTTATCATCCATACACCCGGCGGAGGAGGTTATGGCTCGGATACTGATGTCAATTAGTCTAAATATGAGAAATCTCGGTGAGTTGTTGAGTATAAAGCTGAAGTGCTTGTTTCACATCTATTTGCCGTAGCTCGAGCATAGTCTCGAGCCCTTCCAGCTTAGCATCGCATAGTTGCGTTTTAGAAATCTTAGCTGCCAAGCCATTTGACTTTAGCATCCCATTGGCTATTACTGCTACGACTGATAAAATAGATGCTGCCAGACACAGAGCTTGCCAAACCGGAACCCCAAATGATACCATATCTTTGGCCGAACTTATAAATCCTTCGCCACCAACCCCCGGCCCAGCGGTCAAGGCAGCAGCTAGTGCTCCGGCAATAATAGAAGAATTTATCAGCTTAGTATTTTGCGGTTTGGATTTACGGAGATAGTTAGCAAGCTCCTGCCGTTTGGTCTTGATCTTCACCAGGAGTATATTTTCGTCGTTAGCATTTTCGGCCATAGGTTAGTTTTTAAGTGGTATATGGGGCTAGTAGATCGTAAACAAAAATAGTATAAACTTTCAAGTTATGAGGTATGATCGCCTGAAAGCTTCGCAGAGCTACATCCGTATTTTATCATATAAAGCTAACAAGCGGTTGGGATAATTAGGCTTCGCTAACCTCGTCATCAACATCATCCACAAAAGTTACTAACAAACCGGCTAAGATCATAGCAACCCCACCCAGCATAAGCACATAAATAGCCTGGTTATTGAAGAATGTACGGGAAAAAAATCCCAATGTACCCGAAGCAATAATCTGAGGAATTACGATAAAGAAATTAAAGATACCCATGTAAATTCCCATTTTAGACGGAGGTAACGATCCAGCTAAAATCGCGTAGGGCATGGTTAAAATACTGGCCCAAGCAAACCCCACTCCTAACATAGATACTAATAACATATTGGGGTCTTGAATAAAGTAAATGGAAATAAGGCTCAACCCGCCAATACATAAGCCGATCAAATACACCCACTTACGGCCTAAGGTCTTGGCCATACGAGGGAGTAAAAAAGCTAGTACTGCTGAAAAACCATTATATACGGCGAAACAAACTCCTACCCAATTAGCTCCCTCATTGTAGAGTTCAGATGTTGCATCAGTAGTACCATAAACGTGGCTAGTCACGGCCGAAGTAGTGTACAGCCACATACAAAACAAGGCAAACCAAGTGAAGAATTGCACCACAGCCAGTTGTATCATTGTCTTGGGCATCTTAGCAAAATCTGTAAAGATTTGCCCAATTCCTTCATCAACCAGTTCGGTACCTTCCTCTCCATTGAAGCGACGAAATTCTTCCGGCGGGTACTCCCGCGTTCGTAGTACTGACCATAACACGGCAGTAAAAAATGCGAAGCCACCCAAATAAAACGACCATTTCACCGAATCCGGGATTTGTCCTTCGGGAGCGGTGTTAGCCACTTCAAACCAATTGGCCAGCATATAGGGTAAGGCCGAAGCAATAACAGCCCCCACCCCAATAAAAAATGTTTGTACCGCAAAGCCCATCGTTCGCTGCGAGGAAGGCAACATATCTGCTACCAAAGCCCGGAAGGGTTCCATGGAGATATTAATGGAGGCATCCATAATCCATAAGGTGCCAGCGGCAATCCAGAGTACGGGTGAGTTAGGCATGATCACCAGCGCAATACTAGCCAGTATTGCACCAATTAAAAAGAAAGGTCTTCGTCGTCCTAGCTTCGGATGCCAAGTACGGTCGCTGAAGTAACCCACAATAGGCTGTACCAACAGGCCAGTAGTAGGAGCAGCAATCCACAGAATTGGAATATCATCTACGCTGGCTCCGAGTGTTTCAAAAATACGGCTGGTATTAGCATTTTGCAGCGCGAAGCCAAATTGGATACCGAGAAAACCAAAGTTCATATTCCAGATTTGCCAAAAGCTTAGCCTAGGTTTTTCTACGGGAGTAGTGGTAGTGCTTGAAGACATTATTATATAGTATAACTAATTAAAGGATGCACTTCGCAATGATGAAGCAAATTTGGCAAAAACAGCCAGATTTCTCTAACACTAATACCATTTTTATAATTTAATTAAATAGATTATTGTTTCTGCCAGTTTAACTCGTTGGTCTATTAGCTAATCTTCCTCAGTATGAATGACTAACCTGCTTTGCGAACTTCGTTGAGTTGGCCTTATTGACACTTCATATCCCTACCGCCTCAGATTGGGCTATGATTAATCGATAAAATTAGTCAGTAACAAAGTTTCCATTTACAACTTTGAGAAAATTTATGGCGATAAATAAAAAAAACTGTATAAATGAAGCGTAGTATTTGCGCATACCAAAATTCCTTCCTTACCTTTGTCCCATAATTGCATTTTTACTGCCCTACCAAACTATTCGTCTGAATTTCAATTAGACAGACCAGAGGTCGTACTAACTTTTTGTATTTCCATTTCCTTTTTATAAACCAAATTTTCATTCATTCTATAACTAGAATTAAGTTATGGCAAAATCAACGAAAACCACTAAAGCAGCAGCCGCTAAGACAACCAAGCCAACTGCAGCTAAAAAACCAGTAGCCAAAGCTGCTCCCAAGACTGCTCCCAAAGCTAAAGCCGCTCCTAAGGTAGCTTCTAAAGCTAAATTGAACGTTAAAGCTAGCGCTAAACCTTCAGTAGCCAATGCCGCTGAAAAATTAGTGAAAAGCTGCCAGGAAGCATCTGTTAAGTTTGAAAAAATGGATGGTCCTGAATACACTGAAATCAAAGAAAAACTAGACTGGTGCGTAGGTAGCTACGACTACGACAAAAATCCTTCAGGATTGAAAGAATACGGAGCCAAAGCGGCTGATATACTTAAAGAGGTTAAGAAAGATAAACCTCGTCAGGTATCACAAAAGCTAATTGATGACTTAGAAAAGTCAATAGCCAGCTTATAATCTACTCCGTTTTCCGTCAGAAATTTTCTAACGAAGCCACTTCAGTTTGAGGTGGCTTTTTTTATATTTTCCAGAACTATAGTGCTGTCATGCGCAATACTATTGTTCGGCGTTTGTGTGTTCGTAGGTTTGTGAATAACTTTAGCAGCTTTAATACTTGAGCACAACGATTTACACTTTCATGAACTACTCCTTTACCTGCCTCTTACTAATTCTTGTCCCCCTATTCGCTTACTCTCAAGAAGACCCCATTCCCCGCGCACCCGAACGCGATGAAGGCGAAGGCCCGTTTCCTCAACTGATTATCCGGGGAGCTACCCTGATTAATGGAGCCGGGTCACCTCCTATTGGTCCGGTAGATGTAGTGGTAGAAAATAATCGCATTGCCGCCATTAAAACGGTCGGCTACCCAGGAGTGCCTATTAAAACGGAAGGGCGTCCGGTATTAGAAGAAAGGGGAAAAGAAATTGATGCTACCGGCATGTATCTGCTACCGGGCTTGATAGATATGCACGGACACATTGGCGGAAAAGGGCAAGGCACCCCGGCTGAATACGTTTTTAAACTATGGATGGCCCATGGCATTACTACAGTTCGCGATCCTGGTAGCGGTAATGGATTGGAATGGACCCTCGATCAAAGAGAAAAAAGTGCCAAAAACACGATTACTGCTCCACGTATTCAGGCATACACCTTCTTCGGACAAGGGCTGGAGGATGGCGTAAATAGCCCGGAAGAAGCCATAAACTGGGTAAAGAGTATAGCCGAGCAAGGCGCTGACGGTATAAAGTTTTTTGGAGCGCGCCCCGACATCATGGAAGCGGCTTTGGACGAAGCGAAGAAGTACAACTTACGTTCAGCTTGTCACCACGCCCAGCTCAATGTTGCTTGGCTAAATGTGCTAAATACTGCTCGGATGGGACTCACCAGTATGGAGCACTGGTACGGCTTACCCGAAGCATTATTTACCGAACGCACTATTCAAGATTATCCGCTAGATTATAACTACCAAAATGAGCAGCATCGCTTTGGGGAGGCCGGACGACTCTGGCGACAAGCCGCCGAACCCGGTTCCGACCGATGGAATGAAGTAATGGATGAGCTAATCAAACTAGACTTCACCCTGGATCCGACTTTTAATATCTACGAAGCCAACCGCGACCTAATGCGAGCCCGCACCGCCGAATGGCACGCCGACTACACGTTGCCCTCACTCTGGAAATTCTACGAACCCAGTCGCGTATCGCACGGCTCGCACTGGCACGACTGGGGAACCGAAGAAGAGGTAAATTGGAGACAGAACTACCTTCGGTGGATGCAGTTTGTCAACGAATACAAAAACAAAGGGGGCCGGGTAACTACTGGTTCTGATTCGGGCTTTATCTATCAACTCTACGGCTTCGCTTACATCCGCGAACTAGAGCTACTACGAGAAGCTGGCTTCCATCCACTAGAGGTAATCCGAGCGGCTACACTGAAGGGCGCAGAAGCATTGGGTATGGAACAAGAAGTGGGATCTATTGAAGTTGGTAAATTCGCTGATATGATTTTAGTAGAAGAAAATCCGTTGGCTAACTTAAAAGTACTCTATGGTACCGGGGCCATTAAACTTACTGAGGGTAATGAGGTGAACCGAGTTGGTGGCGTAAAATACACGATTAAGGACGGTATTATCTACGATGCTAAAGCACTGTTAGCCGATGTAAAAACTATCGTCGATCAAGCTAAGCAAGAAGCCGGTATAGAAGAATTAACTCAACCAGGGGTAGTTCAATCCGATAGCGAGCAATAGGTGTAGAAATAGTTGCACCTCTTCTCAGAAAATTATGTCCGCTGCTAAAATTAATAGTATTCTAGTCCAGCTTTCCCCATAGGATTTATGCTGTCCCTGCGCGGGGTTTTCAGTCTGATGCTTTCTCTACCGTAATGATTTTACTCTTGACCTAAGGCATGTAAATACAGTAGCAAATTAGATAAGACGAGTTACTACAATTTCTTCTTAATCACCCCTCCCTTAGTATCATTCACATTATACTCTACCATAAAAGCTTGAGGATCAATACTTTCTACCAGAGTATGGATGCGACGTAAATCTAGGCGAGTAACAATAGTGTGGATAATATCAATCTCAGCGGTGAGGTGCGGCATTTTCTTGTAACCTCGCTTACCTTGATAAATAGTAAGGCCGTAACCCATCTCCTCAGTAATGGCCTCCCGGATTTCTTCGCTCTTAGCCGAGATGATCGTGACCCCGATGTACTCTTCAATACCGTGAATAATATAATCGGTTGTTCGGGAAGCTACTAAGTATGTCAGGATAGAATACAGAGCTACCTCCACATCAATTACCATAGCGGCAATAATAAATAAGATAATGTTAAAGATTAGTATTATCGTCCCGATGGTCGTTCGGAACTTTTTACCTAAGTAGATCGCTAGAATTTCGGTACCGTCAATCACCGCACCGCTCCGTACCGAAAAGCCAATACCTGCTCCCAAAAAGATACCTCCAAAAATGGCGATGAGCAACTTATCATTGGTGAGTATTGGTATTTCAATAAAATACAGCGCAATAGCGAAAGCTATAATTGATAAAATTGACTTTATTGCCAGCACACTAGAGATTTGTCGGTAGCCCAACCAAATAAAAGGAGCATTGATTACCACGATCAGCCAGGCAATATCCCAACCCGTAACGTGATTGACCAGTAGTGATACACCAGTAACTCCGCCGTCGAGAAAGTGATTGGGTAACAAAAAGCCTTTCAAACCAATACTGGCCGAAGTGATACCTACAGCAATCAGCAAAAATTCAATAGCCCGTCGCCGGAATAAAAATGACTTATCCATAGTATGCGTAATATTCAGGTATTCAGGCCGTCCTCCAGTCAAGTTTGAGGCCAGCTGTGGAACGGTATTCAAAGTTACATGAATACTTTACACATTAACACTAAAACACTAACCTTGTAGA
>CAKZPJ010000370.1 GCA_937138955.1 uncultured Flammeovirgaceae bacterium
AACCACTTTGCCCTTGTCTCTCTGGTAGATTGCTAAATCTAGTCGCCCATCACTATCCAAATCAGCCGGAATAATTTCTGTCCATTCTGTCTGATCGTTTTTAATAAGCTGCTCGCGGGTGAACTGCCCAGTGCCATCGTTATACTTGACGTAATGTCCGCCTGAGGTTAAATTTTCCACAGGGCGAAATACGATTATATCCTGGAACCCATCTTGATTAAGGTCTACCGAGGTTTCGTATCTTTCGTCAGGAATGTTACTAATGATACCTTCTCTTTCTCCGAACTGAGCGATAGCTGGGGCTACACTCAATAAAAGTAGAGAAAAGAATAGTAAGTAGGTAAAATTGCGTAGCATAGAGTTATTTAGTAAAAAAGTTTAATTTTAGTTTGAATTAAATATATAATCACCATCTAGCTGAACAAAGTTGTTTGATGATTTTTTACGGAATTTTTGTCAAAAACTGATAGGAATAATGCAGGTAGACAAGATGGGAAAATAGACTTGATAAAATTACCAAGATAAATAATGCTGTTATTAAAATAATTAGATTGTTTAGATTTATAGTAGAGTGAGACTAATAACCCGTAATCTCTTTGAGCTTAGTAAAGAAAGCTTTCTTGCGGGGCGAGTTAATTCCCCAATCTACCGGAATGCTTTGGTAACCATCTTCAAAGCCCTCACCATCCATCCGGTAATCAAAGTAACCCCAGGAGGCGTAAGATTGCACCGCGGTGACTAAGTTGTTTGTATCTTCTTCAAAATCAAAATGATCGTCTTCATTAAAAACGATGGGCATAGGAGAGTAATCAGCTACCTGTTTAGTTTGGGTGACCATTTTGGCAATCCGAGCCGGATCGTGTACTCCGTTGCCATGAATTAGAATAAAATCGGCCGACTGCACCACATTAGGACGAGGAATACTATTGCCGTTGTAGCTGGTACTTACCAAATACCGGAAACCATCTTTCTCCTTGGACTTCACCAGTTGAATGAGCTCGTGAATACGGTCAGCTTTGATGATGTCTCGGTCGTATTTTTTGTTATCGCACTCGTTAGCCACTTCAATGAGCACGTGGCGATAACTCTTCTGATGTAGCCAGTCAATCACATTTTCCGTAGCCTTTTTCACGGCGGCATCATCTTTCAGGTTTTGATCCTGCCCAAAATAGAACAATCCAATAATTGGCACCATGCCTAACTCATCAGCTTTATCCAAAATTTTGCTCAGTCGGGCAAAATAGGCCGGGCGTAAACTACCATCTTCTTCGTAAGCCGAATTGTACCAATTCTTATTACCGTAGCCCATGGGACTGCCTCCCTGCAAATTTACCGTGAAGGCTAATAAGCCATGCGCCAGC
Organism: uncultured Flammeovirgaceae bacterium; assembly: GCA_937138955.1. Taxonomy (GTDB): domain Bacteria; phylum Bacteroidota; class Bacteroidia; order Cytophagales; family Cyclobacteriaceae; genus Tunicatimonas. The sequence continues at coordinate 1,362 of CAKZPJ010000370.1, forward strand.
CATTCTTCCATTGCTGCCACAAACTCATCGGTATTACGGTCGGGACTCCACTCTCCGGTATCAGGGTACTTCCAGCGAACAGCGGTTTCAGGATTCAGATCGTCAAAAACGCCCTGCACCATGCGGGAGTTAAATAGCAGTCCTTCAATTTTATTCCCTTCCCACACTTGACCCGGATAGGTAGGCTGCCCATTAATGAGAAATTGTTCCCCCTCAATAGAAACCGTCGTTTGGTCTTGACTGATTGCGGGAAAAGACAGTAAAAGTAATAACGAAAGTAAGAAAGATACTGACGTGGTATATGTTCCTGTAGAAGACAGAATACGGCGTGAATAAGAGGAAGTGTTCTTTAGCATAAGTGATAGGTTGTGATAGTAACTTTGTGCTAAAGAATCAAATTAAACGCCGAAAAGCAACTGTTCAATAAAGAGTAGAAAATCAATCTAACTTCTTGGCAATTCGCAGTAGGGTGTTCCAATTGCGGGTAGTAATATCTTTACCGAACTGTTGCTCCAAAGCTTCCATGCCCTTGGTGGTTTGGGTAATCGACAAATCCAGTACGCTACAAACGATTCTGTCTTTTACCTCAAGAATACGATACGAGCTATCCTCATTCGCCCAAGGCAAAGTAGGTAGGTTAGGTGGTTCCTCTTTGAGGAAAGAAACATATAGCCGCATATCCTTGGTAACTTTAATTTCTTGAAATGGGTTAGATTCCAGCAAATGAGCGACGGTTTCGGCTTTTCTAACCAGTACCGGAATAGGAAAGCCGAAAGACTGCTCTAATTCTTTAGCGATATCAGCTTCCAGCGTAATTTCTTCACTATCGGAAGCAGTGAAGATTACGTTGCCAGAACTGAGAATAGTAATCACCTGAGCAAAGCCCAAAGCTTCCATTCGTTTCCGTAACTCAGCCATAGGGACTTTCTTATGTCCACCAACGTTGATACCGCGAAGAAAAGCAATGTATTGGGTAGGCTTCATTGGTCGGTCTTTTTGTTAGTAACAACCTGCTGTATTTCTCTCAATAGTAGAAGATAAGTGGGTTCAACTATGCTGTGCTTATCTTATTGAAGATTGGTAGACCATTTTAATTCTATGATATTTATAAGGCAAAAGCAAGGAGTTGCACTACGGAATATTTAATCTAAGTATGGCAGATATAATTGGTGTTATCGAGCGTTTAGGAATTCTGGCGCACCCTCCTTAGCCAATCCACAAGCGATTTACTGATCTTAACTACCCAGTGTTTAAAGTTCTGAATATCAGAATACTACGAAGATGTTGTGCATTATCTATGATCTTTAAAGAGGCGGAAAAAAGGCTTGTGGGTTATCTTCAAAGTAGCGAGAGAACCTAATCAAAATCCTTTGTACTAGCTGAAGCACCTTTTCTTCACTGTATATTTTACTGTCTAATTTATTTAGGGTGCCGGCCAATAAATCGTCTAAGCTTACCGATTTCAAATCGAGTCCTGACAAGTAGCGCATATGCCAGCCATTTAAATATCTTTGAGGCTGGCCAGGGATTTTTATTACTTTAATCACCGTATGGCGAGGGTCATTTTGGATAGTATTCATCAGATCATTAACCGCCTTTTCTCCCCCTTCTAAATACTGTAGAAACTGTCCCTCCTTGTAGGTGAGAAAGCCAGTAATTGATAATAGGCGATTACGTCGGTTGGCATTGTCAGCTAATGCTTGTAAGGTAGACGGTTCAAAAAGCTGGTCAGCCTCGCTAATATAGACTAGAGCATACATAGGTGGCGGTTTGTAGGGTAGCTAAAATTAACAAATTTCTTTGATAAGAAGAATTGTCCACTAAGAATAGCTACTTCAATAATCGTTCAGCCACTGGGCGAGCTACTTTAAATACGGTTCCGTGTCGCATTTCTTCCGGATGCACCAGCTTTTCTGATTGATCCGTCCACTTTACTAAATTGGGCGAGGTCATCAGTCCGTATTCTTGCTTGCGGTACCGGTCAAAGTACAAATGCCATAGCGAATCAACCTGAACTACGGTAGGGCCCTCTACCCAATCACGGCCACTAATAGCATTGGTAGCATGGGAGTACGGCCCCTCGGCGGCGGTGCTAAACGCTAAACGGATATTTTTTTGTGGACTGAAGGGACGATTGGTTTCATCTTTCAAAAACATCACGTATTGGCCCCGATTTTCTATTACAGTAGCATCAATCACATTGAAACCGCGCTCGTAGAATAGCTGCGTATCAGCAAAGGTGGCAAAATCTGTCGTAGTGGTGTAGTACATTCGATGGTTGTTACCCGGAGCTGGCGGACCATCGTTGCTCTGATTATCCGTGTTTGGAAACCGCCCCGGAATGGTAGTAGCCCAGAAGATGAGGTATTGCTGGGTTGCTTCATCGTAGAACAGTTCGGGAGCCCAGCAGTTCTTGGCATCGGGTTCGTGCTTCATCACTGGGATATACTGCTGTTCCGACCAATTGACTAAATCCGCTGAGTGGGCGTAGCCAATACCCTTTTCCTTCCAACTAACCGTCCACACCATATGAAATTCTCCGTCGGGTCCGGCAATAATGCAGGGGTCGCGCATCAATCTATCTTCCCCTACCTCCGGTTGCAAAAATGATTTGCCGTCGTTCAGTGCTGTCCAGGCAAAACCATCCTTACTGTATGCTAAATGCAATCCATCTTCCCCGTTTCCGGTGAAGTAAGAGAATAAGTACACCGAATCTGAATCAGAGATTATTTGGCCGTAAGAAGCTTGGACAGTAACTAGCCAACTAATTAGTAAAAACGAAGCCGAAAGCTGGCGCATACGTATTTGGAGAGGGAATAAGGTCGGTAATTTTGGCATAGCTAGTGAAGATTTGTAGTAAATCTTACGTTCTTTTGAAGAAAGCATCAAATTTGATGGTTTGCAATAGAATATCATACGTTAAATTCGTATTATTCACAGTGTATTTAAGTATTACGTAATTTTGTTCCGACTATTTTAACCAAGTTTATGTCGCGAAGTATCTTGGGCCTGTTAGTTCTCCTGCTGCTATTATCTTCTTTTGTGAGTGCCTACAATGATGAACACTTTACAATTGTTGAGAAAAATCACAAGAAAGGGCTGTTCGACGAAAATGGCAAGGTGATTATTCCGGTAGCCTACGAAGATTTGGGCTGGACGGAAGGTATCCCGCTGGTATTTCATAATATAATTGGCTACCGCGAAGCAGGTTTGTGGGGATTAATTAATACGAAGAACAAAAAGCTCAGCAAGGCCCGCTACTCAGTACTTATTCCTTATCAGGATAAATTGCTGATTGCCGCGGCGACCATTCCCGAGCTAAAGGGAAAGACCCGCTACGGACTTATTGATACCAAGGGTGAAACGGAACTGTCGTTTCGCTACTATTCTCTGGATAAACATCAAGATCAACTCATTGCCTCCGTACTGCGTAATCATAAGCCCTACTACGGCCTACTTGATGCTGATGGAGACGCTGTTGTTGGGTTTAAATACCAAAGTATTGCGATACGAACTACCAATCGCTACGAAGTGACTGACTTTACGGGTAAAGCGGCTTTGTTCTCCGAGGAAGGTGAGGCACTTACCGCCTTCAGCTACGACAGTATTTCAACGTTTTCTCATCAGTTAGCGATTGTTTACCGAGCAGGTAAGCAAGGAATTATCCGGCAAGATGGCACTGAACTCATTGCTCCTCAATACTTCCGAATTAAAATTGACGGACCGCAACAAGTTAGTGTGCTGCCATTCAATACCTGGCACGTATATTCAGCAGAAAACCAGTGGGTGCGGGATTATACTTTTGAGCGTATCCAACCAATGGGTATTAATCTGTACCAAATATCATTAGGAGAAACTAAAACATTTGTAAATCAGGAGGGTGAACCCATCATTCCACCTCATTGGCGGGTAGAAAAGCTAGCAGGAGAATTTGCGGTTTTATCTGAAGGTGATAAATACGGAGTGCTACGTAATAACAAATCTTCTGAGTCTCGGCATAGCGTTATCCTTTCCCCTGAATTTGATTCTTTACTAGTTGATGGGCAGTTTATTCTGGCGGCTCGGCAAGTAGGAGGTAAAAATGATAACTTGGCCTGGTCGCTGTTTGATCACCGAGGGGTAAGTCTTACACCCTTCACTTACCAAGCGATGCTACCTCAGCAGGAGGGGCGGTTTCTAGTAAAGCGTAAAGATCACTGGGGCTATATTGACACCACCGGACTAGAGGTAATTCCCTGCCGCTATTTGAAGGCAACCTCCTTTAGTGGAGGAGTAGCCAGCGTTGATTTTATTGAGGGGCAAGGCGTAATTGATCGGAAAGGACGATGGAAAATTCGTCCGTTTAGTTACAAAGGAGCAAGACTATCGCTGGAGCGAGTACATGATGATCTGTACATTTTTCAAACGGAAGCCCGCCACTACGAACCGGTGCGCTACGGACTGATGAATAATCAAGGCGAAACGCTGTTTACCTCCTTCAATAAACTAATCAATAACGGTCATAGCATTTGGGAGCTTGATGAACAAGGAAAATACGGCTTAGTCAGCTTTGACGGCAAGCGGATGATGGAGGTGCAGTACGATACGATTTCTTCGCTCCAAGAGGAAATGGTGTATGTATTTCAGAAAGAAGGCAAATATGGTATTCTTGGTCAAGGTGGTCAACAACTGATGGGGCTGAACAACGAGTTTGAAGAATTGCACCCTATGAGCAATGGCTTCCTCGGGGTGATGATTCACCAGAAATATGGGTTCGTAGATGAATTAGGGCGACTACGAATTGCTAACCGCTACGATTCTATTACCCGCTTTCAGAATAATATGGCGGCAGTAAAGCTACTGGGGCGATGGGGTTATATTGATAAAAGCGAGCACCTGATTGTGCAACCTCACTTCGACCGAGCCACTCCCTTTCAGGGCAAATTAGCAGTAGTACAAAAAGATAATCGCTTGGGAATTGTTGATCGGCAGGGTAAAGAAGTAATTCCGATAACGTACGACCGGATCATTCCAACTCAGCAGTATCGTTTTAAGCTAGAAGAGAACCGAGAAGTGCGAGGAAAGGAAGTACTCCAGGTAGGTCTGGTCAGTGCCAATGGCAAAATGTTAATTCACCCTAAGTACGATGCTCTGGAAGATTTAGGCAATGGCTACGTCATCATTCGTCGGGGAAAACGCTACGGCTTAGTCACGCTTAACGGACGTAGTACCATCCCTCTAAAGCACGATGGTCTTATCTACGATTCTTTCAATGATGTGTACTTAGCTCTAGAGAAGCCTACTTGGCAAACGCTAGATGTTCCGCAGTAGTTTCTGCTAATTGGAAGAAGTGCTTTCGGGGGCGCTGTACTCCTCGCTATCAATAACTAGCACCCAATCGTTCGCAGTAGTAGGGGCTTCTACTTCAACTCGATTTGATTTTTCTAACTTTTCTCCTGGGAAGTTATTACCGGTTCGAGGGTCGTACCACCAAGTAGATAATTCATCGCTAGATAGAGCAGTCAAATCCAACTGTTTACTTCCGCCATTGGGCAGGTAGATCATTGCGTAGCGACCCTGCTCGTCGCGAGTAGCACTCGCGTACTCAGTGTAATCCGGCTGGGTTCCTATCACCATGGATTGATCGGGTACTCTGCTTAGAAAAGGCCGAGAAAGCATCAGGTTCTTTAGGTGCTGTACTTGATTAGCCATCGGTAGATCCAGCGAAGCTTGCCAGGGACCCAAGGGCTGATTGATAGGCTCTCGGTCCGGTTGCCACATTTGCCATACCGCGTGGCAGCCGTAGGTTTGTCCGAACGCTCCAGCAAACACGTTCCAATACATTATTCGG
>CAKZPJ010000371.1 GCA_937138955.1 uncultured Flammeovirgaceae bacterium
ACCCAGGACCCACGCCTTAAAAGGGCGTTGCTCTACCAGCTGAGCTACTGATTCTTATGCAGTGGGATCGGATCATCGAGCAATTGCTTTTCTAAGAGCGATTCCCTTAATTGCGATGCAAAGGTAAGAGGCTCATGATGAATTTCCAAAAGGTACTTCGCAAATTTATACTTACCTCGTTGTTAGGTTATCTTAACATCATTGGAACTCAAATAGTTTGGGCAGATACGCCGATTAATCCTTTGATTGTTGAGGCTGATTCGATGTACAAATTACGGCAGTATACGGAATCTTTTCGGCTGTATGAGCAACTGTTTTATGAAGAACAGCAAGCCTCACCCGCTATGCTACTTAAAATGGCTTTTATTCAAGAGAGCTTAAATGAATACAGTGAAGCACTCTACTACCTGAATGAGTACTATCAGGCTACGTCGGATGAGTTGGCCATTGAGAAAATGCGCGAACTCTCTACCGAATATCAGCTACGGGGGTACGAGTATACAGATTATGATCTCTTCTACAACCTACTTCGTAAGTATCGCTACTTTATCATCTTCGGGGTTAGTGCCTTATTATTAGCACTGCTGGCCTATTCAATCTTTCGGAAATCAGAGAACCGAGCTCGTCTTAATGGACTAAGACTAGGGATGCTCCTAGCAATTGGTTTACTGTTTTATGTTACTAACTATTCGGTTGGCCCTTCTTTAGCGATTATTATGAACGATTACGTGCCGATTATGAATGGCCCCTCTTCGGGAGCTGATGTGCTTTACATTAGTGAGAAAGGGCATCGAGTGCGGGTAGAAGGGGAAGATGATGTTTGGGCAAAAATTGAGTGGAACGGCGAAACTGCCTATATCCGCCAGGGTAACCTCCGACCGATTTGAGAATTAGTGTTTGAGTGTTATGGCGACCGTCGCGCGGTACTAAGTGCTGAAGCTCGATAAGAGTGGACTCAGAACTTTGAACTCGAGAACTCATAAGCTATAGCACCTTGAGAACTATAACACTTTCCCCCAATGAACTTTATTTCACTAGAATTTCTTCTATTAATAAGATATTTTATACAATTAATTTCACTGAATGATACAACCCTTTTCAACCGCTCTTAAAAAAGAAACGGCCGTATTGGTTGCTCTAATTAATCAGAAACAGCCCGAACACAAGACCCACGAATACCTTGATGAATTAGCATTTTTGGCTGAAACTTCAGGAGCGATTACGTTAGAACGCTTTACTCAGCGGCTAGAGAAGCCGGATGTTACCACTTTTGTCGGTAAAGGAAAACTTAAAGAGATAGAGCAGTACGTGAAAGCTCATGAGGTAGACATGGTCATTTTTGACGATGATCTTACTCCTTCGCAAGTGCGAAACATTGAAATAGCAATGAAGTGCAAAGTGCTCGATCGTAGCCTGCTAATTCTGAACATATTTTCTATTCGAGCGCAAACTGCTCAAGCAAAATCCCAGGTGGAACTGGCACAGTATCAATACATTTTGCCGCGCTTAACTAAAATGTGGACGCACCTTTCTAAGCAAAAGGGTGGTATTGGTATGCGCGGTCCAGGTGAGAAAGAACTAGAGACTGACCGCCGGATTGTGCGGGATCGAATTGCCTTGTTTAGTAAGAAGTTGGAAAAGCTAGATAAGCAAAGTGCCACCCGGCGCAAATCACGACAGAAAGTAGTGCGGGTTGCTTTGGTCGGCTATACTAATGTCGGTAAATCTACTTTAATGCGTCTGCTTTCTAAGTCCGATGTGTTTGCTGAAGATAAACTGTTTGCCACAGTAGATTCTACGGTACGCAAGGTCGTCATCAACCAAATTCCTTTTTTACTGACGGATACAGTAGGGTTTATCCGCAAATTACCCCACACACTGATTGAGTGCTTTAAATCTACCTTAGACGAGATTCGGGAAGCCGATATTCTACTGCACGTGGTGGATGTTTCGCATCCTTCGTTTGAGGAGCAAATTCAGATTGTGAACAAAACCCTAGCTGAGATTGGTACTGCCGATAAGCCTACTATTCTAGTATTCAACAAAGTAGATCAGCTACTGAATACCAAGCACGAACTGAACGGTCAGGATAATGGTGAGTACGATTACCAACCCCCAGTGACGCTGGAAGAACTAGAGAAAACCTATATGGGCCAGAATGGAGAAGATACCATTTTTATCTCTGCTGCCAATAAAATCAATATTGACAAGCTCCGTCAGGTGATCTACGAGAAAGTAGCTGACAAGTACTTTACCATCTATCCCAATTATACGCGCACTGATTATTACAGTATGTACGATGGTTCGGGTTCTTGATGAAAAAACTTTATGTCATAGCTGGATGTAATGGTGCGGGCAAAACAACTGCTTCTTACACCATTCTTCCTGAAATACTGGATTGTAAAGAATTTGTCAATGCAGACGAAATAGCTAGAGGGCTTTCTCCTTTTCAACCCGAAAAGGTAGCAATCCAAGCGGGAAGGTTGATGCTAAATAGGATCAAGACTTTAGTTTGTCTCGGTGAAAGCTTTGCCCTTGAGACAACTTTAGCAACAAAAAGCTACATGAATTTGATTGATGAAGCCAAAGAGAAAGGGTATCAGATAACCCTTTTATTTTTTTGGCTTCGTTCAGTGGATTTAGCAATTATGAGGGTGAAAAATCGAGTGCAGGAGGGAGGGCATAATATTCCTGAAGATGTTATAAAACGAAGGTATGTAAGTGGTTTAAAGAATTTTTTTGATTTATACCTTCCTATTGTAGATAATTGGTTATTAGTAAACAATTCGGGTGAGAGTTATGAGATTGTAGCGGAAAATACCTTGGAAGGAGTGGAAGTAAGCAACGAATTAATTTGGAATAAAATCAGAAAGGACTATGAGTGAAAATGAGGCACAGATGAAGGAGGAGCGGGATAAAATTGTGCGAGGACTTGAGGAAACCTACCGTCGGCTCGTAGAATACAAAAAACAGATCAATAGCCCAATGGTCGTCATTAGAGATGGTAAGATTACGGAAGTAGATGCTAAAGATATGCCACCAACGGTATCATATAGGCGTAAAGCGAATTGAAGGGCTGATTTATTGATAATTTAGCTGTTGAATAGTGAGCGATGAGTATGATGTTTAGAATAAAGTGCTATTTTAATCTTGGAACACTTTGCTTTATAATTGGACTAATTCTGACTGAAATCGGAGAAGTGCTAACTGTGTTCGTTGCCTTGGCTTTTAACTTAATGGTTTATCGGAAATTTAGGAACTCAAGGCAGAGTAAATTAAATGTATGGATAGCTATAGCTTCAATTTCAATAACTTTCTTGTCCTTTTTAATACAATATCAATATCGCAGAATTATTGATTGGGGTTGTCTTAAACATATTTCTGATTTTCAAGCCAATACAAGCTATCTTCTTACAGCAATTCTATTCTCAACCGTTATTTGGGAGACTGGCATATCATTAATCAATAGAATATCTGGACAAATACTCGATAGCTAGCTGACAAAGTAATCTATCAAAAACTTAACTGAATACCGTTGGTAACTCGGTAGACAAACTTAGGAATTGGCACTACGGGACGATTTTCGTAGGTAAAACTGGCTGAGGTTTGTAAGGCCAACTTGGAGGTGATATTAACCAGAATATTCACATCGGCACTTACCCTGTGGCGGAAAAAATCCCGATCAGGATCGTAGCCGGTTTGAAAGTAGACAATAGAGCCGAACGCGATATTTTCACGAAGCTGCAATCGGCTGGTAACATAATTACTACTTTTCCAGAGAGCGAGCTCTACCAGACCACCTTCTGCTCCCGGTCTTTCCCATTCCTCTCGTTCGCGCATAATACCCGTTCCGGCAAATAAACTGGACTTTTCTTCCCGATAGATACGAAAGCGCACTCCGCCTCCGACTAATTGCCGCGATTGCATCCCTCGTCCCTGATCGTACTGAATTTGCGCGAAATTTTCGTAAGAAATCACTTTCTTTCGTAGCCAGTTAATTCGGAAGTGACCGTAACCAGCACTATTAATCGCGGTTTCGCTAGTGGCGGTATACTGCAATTGACCAACGAGCAAAAAACTATGGTGCGTAGAGAAATAAGCTACATCCGAATTGGCTGAAAGACCAACAAATGATTTTTCGGTACCGTCATCGGTTAAACTTTGGTTGTTGGCGTTGAAACTTAACCCTATTGTACCTAAAAAATAATTGGCCGAATCACTCTTCGCTCTACTCTTTTCAACATTCAATATTTGCCCCCCGCAAGTACTAATAGTAAAAACAGTTAGAAGGGCAGCGGCGAAGAAGTGATACATAGCAGATGTTATTTGCCGCAAAAATAGAAATTTCTCAAAAACGGATGCCATCAGGCATAATATATCGTTTCTGAATAATCTCATCGGCTTTAGCTTGTCTAACAAATAATATGCGCCCAGAAAAGTGTAAATCTTTTCCAGCCATTGCATGGTTTAAGTCTACTTTCAGGTGAGTAGGCTTTTTCTCAACCACCAAGCCGTTGCGTTGCTGCCCATCTTCTCCGGTAACGGCTACATACTGTCCCACATCACGAATGGTATCAGCCATTTCGTCGTCCACTACAAATCGCTCAACCGGTATATCTACCACATTACTGGCCTGATGCAAGCCGTAGGCTTCTTTGCTTGGAATGGTAAATTCAAACGATTCTCCTGCGGGCAATCCGCGAATTCGGTCTTGGAACGACTGCAACAGATTATCGGAAGGGTAAAAGAAAATAAAAGGATAGGCCGTATCCATCACTTCCATCACGGGGCCTTGCTGGTTCTTTTCGCGTAACTCATAACTCATCGTTACGATGGTATTATCATCTATTCGCATAAAATGGGTGGTTTGCTTATGTGCTAAGAACCTACCATATTCGCCATTGTTCAATAACCCTCTATTTTCGCTAATTTGATACTAGCCGTAGATATCGGTAACTCTAACATTGCCCTTGGTGTCTATGACCAACGGTGGGTTCATCACTGGCGGTTGAGCACTGTTGCCAATAAAACAGCCGATGAGTACGCTATTCAGTTACAATCATTATTCGCTAACGAAAAAATTACGCTCAATGCTGTAAAGCAAATAGTAATGAGTAGCGTAGTGCCACCCCTAACGGCAACTTTTCAGCAGATGCTGACCCGATTGACTCAGCAGCAACCCTTAGTCATCAATACGTCATTACGTACCGGACTATCTATTGCCACTGATCACCCACCCGAGTTAGGCACTGACTTGTTGGCTAATGCCGTAGCCGGACACCAACTTATTAAAAAGGACTGCGTAGTGGTAGACTTCGGTACGGCACTTTCGGTAGTCACAGTGAGCCAAGCGGGTGAAATTCAGGGAGTTTCTATTGCCCCTGGGTTGGAATCAGCCATGAAAGCGTTATCTACTAATACCGCCCAACTGCCCTTTGTTCCTTTAGTGCCCCCTCCTTCAGTATTGGGAAAGAACACCACTCACGCCATTCAGTCGGGCATTGTGCTAGGCTACGTGGGTTTAGTAGAAGGGTTGGTTAGCCGAATTGAGAAAGAACTGGGACGATCGGTAGAAGTGGTAGCGACCGGAGGGTTAGCCGAAGTGATTGCCCCACTAACGAGCCGTTTCAGCCGAGTAGAACCCTGGCTCACGCTAGACGGATTGCGTCAGATTGCTGCGCTTAATTAAGCTGGAGATCGTTAAAAACAATTAACAATGAACAGTGAACAATTGATAATGGATATTGACTAGTGACGAAGGATAACCAACAATTGAACAATCGAGCCATTTAACAATTGAACAGTTGAACCATTAACCATCGACCTATGAAACAAATCGTATTTAATAAACCTGGAGATTCTGATGTGCTCACTGTCAAAGAGGTTCCGATGCCAGAGCCTAAAGCAGGTGAGGTTCGGGTGAAAGTGAAAGCAGCTCCGGTCAACCCTTCTGATGTAGTGTTCATTCAGGGAGTATACGGTATTCCGCCCCAGTTCCCCGATAGCCCAGTAGGCTTTGAAGGATCGGGGGAGATTGATGTGATCGGAACAGGTATTGGCCCGGATTTAAAAATAGCCCAAGGGCAAAGAGTGGCTTTCGCTACTTTAGGAACTTGGAGCGAGTACGTGATTGTTCCGGTTACTAGTTTGCTGCCTATTCCCGATAATTTGTCGTTTGAAGAAGGCTCCCAGTTCTTCGTGAACCCATTCACCGCAGTTACCATGCTGGATGAGGTTAATCTACAAAAAGGTGACTGGCTACTCCTAACCGCAGCTTTTTCTTCACTCAATAAGATGGTCATTCAACTGGCTAAAAAAGCAGGTATCCGGGTAATTGGAACCGTCCGCCGTGCTGAGCAAGTGCAAACATTAATTGATTTGGGTGCGGAAGCTGTAGTAAATACTGAAGAAGATTCGTTGGCTGACCGAGTGAAAAGTTTGACCGAAGGCAAGGGAGTACAAGCTTGCTTTGAGTCGGTAGGAGGAGATATTGGTACTCAAGCTATTGCCAGTTTGGGGAAAGATGCTACCATGCTGATTTATGGATTAATGAGTGGGGAAGAAGCCAAAATTAGCTACGGCCCAACCATTTTTCGTACCCCTACCATCAAAGGGTTTTGGCTGAGTCGCTGGATGGAAGAATCTAGCGTAGTAGATAAGGCTAAAGCCGCCAAGCAAGTGTATAGTATGACAAAACAGAGGGACATAATATTAGAGGTAGAAAAGACTTTCCCCCTGGCACAGGCTGCCGAAGCCGTCACTTATAGCACCCAATCGGGTCGGAGTGGAAAAGTAGTTATTCAGTGCAATTAGGAATAAAGAGACAAGAAGTAACCTAAACAAACAGAAATCGAGTGATAATTTGACAAAGTGGTTCTAATTGGTCAATAGAGGATATTTGATAGTAGTTAATAATATTTATACCTTAAATGTTTCTACTACATACGATCGGCCAATGAAATATCTGGATGCTCGCGCATACGCCCTTCAAAGGTTACAGTCAGAATTATCTTCCGATCTGTACTACCATGGAGCTCACCATACGATAGACGTATGCCAAGCAACCGATAAGTTGGCTTCAGCCGAGGGGATTAAAGGAAAAGATCTTATTCTGCTGCAGACCGCGGCTATCTTTCACGATATTGGCTTTGTAGAGCAGTACCATAGGCACGAAATAATTGGTTGCGATAT
>CAKZPJ010000372.1 GCA_937138955.1 uncultured Flammeovirgaceae bacterium
TAGGGTTTGAAATCTATGGTTTGTTGACTAACTTGCGCGCGCATTTGGAAAAGGATACCAATCAACATGGGGAAAGCCAGTACTAGCACAATCGTATCAATATTTTTTGCTTTTTTTCTTACTATTCTATCGTTTTCACCCACTAGGGCTGCCGACAGTGAAGCTGACCCGGAAACCGAAGGACCTACTGAATTCATCTTTCATCACGTAAAAGATGCCTACGAGTGGCATTTTATTACTATTGGTCATACCCATGTTACGTTACCATTACCGCTTATCCTCTATTCTCCCGACCGAGGGTTAGAAATATTTATGTCTTCTAAATTTTTAGATGAAGATCATAATTACGTTCCCTACAACGGCTATCAATTGACTGACGATGGTGGGCACTTAGAAGCCGTAAACGAAGGGCGAACATTCTACGATTTCTCTATCACCAAGAATGTGTTTGCCATGTTTATCAGCGTGGCGATTATGCTAATTATCTTCCTCTCTATTGCTAAGCGGTACAAAAGCGATCCACGTACTCCGCCGAAGGGTCTACAATCGCTATTAGAACCTATTATCTTATTTGTTCGAGATGATATTGCCCGACCCCTGATCGGCGAAAAAAAATACAAACGGTTTATGCCTTACTTGCTAACCGTGTTCTTCTTTATTCTAATTAATAACTTACTGGGACTGCTGCCAGGTGCGGCGAATGTAACTGGGAATATTGCGGTAACTTTTGTGTTAGCCACTATTACCTTTTTAATTACTCAGTTCAATGGAAATAAAGGATATTGGAAACACATTGTTGCTACTCCAGGGGTGCCCTGGTGGTTATTACCAATTATGATTCCTATTGAGATTGTTGGTTTATTTACCAAGCCATTCTCACTGATGGTTCGTTTGTTCGCTAATATTACGGCGGGCCATATTATTATTCTGAGCTTGATTGGCTTAATCTTTATTTTTAAAAGTATTGCGTTAGGCCCCGTCAGTGTAATTTTCGGTACGATCATGACTTTCCTGGAGCTACTGGTGGCTTTCTTACAGGCGTACGTATTTACGCTACTTTCTGCTATCTACTTTGGCGGAGCGGTTGAAGAACACGATCATGAGCACGAGCATGATGAGAAAGTGCCCGAATTGCAGCAGGACTCAGCAATGGTTTAAAATTTTGTTCAATTCATATAAATGTTTAACACTATGTTGTTAGCTCTTTTACTACAAGCAGCAGAAGCTGCCTCAGGTTATGGTTTAATGGGTGCAGGTATCGGTGCCGGAATTGTCGCGTTAGGCGCAGGTCTGGGTATTGGTCGCATCGGTGGCTCTGCCATGGAAGCAATCGCCCGCCAACCGGAAGCCACTGGCCGTATTCAAACTGCAATGATTATCGCAGCCGCCCTAATTGAAGGGGTTGCCCTTTTTGGGGTAATTATCTGCCTAATCATTGCTACTGCTTAATTGAATGTAAACCCGAAGACCGCGTTAGGCGGCTTCGGGTTCTTTAAGGTCTTTTATTGAAATAAAGTAATACTATGGATTTAATATCACCGGCTTCGGGACTCATTATTTGGCAATTGCTTATTTTTCTGGCAGTGCTGTTTATTCTGGGAAAATTTGCCTGGAAGCCGATACTAAACGCGCTGAACGAAAGGGAGTCTTCCATTGAAGAAGCATTGCTATCAGCAGAAAAAGCGAAAGAAGAAATGAAGCAACTGCAAGCTAGCAACGAACAGCTACTAGCGGAAGCTCGCAAGGAACGAGAAACTATGCTAAAAGAAGCATCTTCAGCGGCTAGTAAAATTAAAGATGTAGCTCGTGAGGAAGGAGAAAAAGAGCGAAAGCGTATGGTAGAAGATGCTGGTTTAGAGATAGAAAGTCAGAAGAAGGCAGCGTTAGCCGATGTAAAGCAGCAAGTAGCTTCTTTATCAGTACAGATTGCTGAGAAAATTCTTCGAGAAAGTTTACAAGGTGAAACCGCTCAAAAATCGTACATTGATAAGTTAGTAAACGACCTCAACGACAACTAAGCAAAAGTATCTATTTGACTATTACTTATGACAGATTCTCGGGTAGCGTCGCGCTACGCTAAATCATTGATAGAACTGGCCATTGAGCGAGATGCGTTAGAAGATATATACCAAGATATGCAACTCTTTGCTGAGACTTGCATATCTAACCGCGATTTTCGACTGATGCTGAAGAACCCTATCATTGGCCATGATAAGAAGAAAGCAATCCTTTACCGGATTTTTGAAGGGAAAGTCAATCAAGCAACATTGGCTATTTTTGATATTATCACCCGAAAAAACCGAGAAGCTATTCTACCATCGTTGGCTGATGAATTTATCCATCAGTACCATCATTACAAAAATATCGACGAAGTCACGGTAACTTCTTCGGTTCCGCTCACTACTGATTTGCGGCAAAAGCTAATCAGCAGTATTAAAGAGCGTACCGGGCATCAGGTAGACTTAACCGAAAAAGTTGATCCAGATCTAATTGGTGGCTTCGTGCTGCAAATTGGTGATCGGATGATGGACAATTCTGTAAAGTCTAAACTTAAAGCCTTACAGTACGAGTTTACCGACGAAAGTTATACTAAAGGATTTTAACAAATACAGATAACGGTAGAGGGTGAAAGGTAAATGGTGCGGGTTGTAAAAACCTTAAACCCTCGACCTTTAACCTTTAGCTCTCAACCTTTAACCATTTAGAAATATGGCAGAAGTAAGACCCGATGAGGTTTCCGCAATACTACGCGAACAATTATCTAACTTTAAAACCGAGGCCGAGCTAGAAGAAGTAGGCACTGTTCTTCAGATTGGTGACGGGGTGGCTCGAATCTATGGCCTCACCCACGCTCAGTCTGGTGAGCTGCTAGAATTTGAAAACGGACTTAACGCCCTAGTGCTTAACCTGGAGGAAGATAATGTAGGGGCCGTGCTTCTAGGAGATCAAGACGATATTAAAGAAGGTGACTCAGTGCGCCGAACCGGTCGTATTGCCTCTATTAAAGTAGGTGAAGGTTTAGTAGGGCGGGTAGTGAACACCTTAGGCGAGCCGATTGATGGTAAAGGTCCCATTGAAGGTGATGTAATTGAACTTCCACTAGAACGACGGGCCCCCGGCGTAATTTACCGCCAACCGGTGAGTGAGCCTCTTCAAACTGGTATCAAATCTATTGATTCCATGATTCCAATTGGTCGTGGCCAGCGGGAGCTCGTGATCGGTGATCGGCAGACCGGAAAAACGGCGGTAGTAATTGATACGATCATCAACCAGCGAGAATTCTACGAGAAAGGTGAGCCAGTTTACTGTATCTACGTAGCCTGCGGTCAGAAAGCTTCCACTATTGCGGGAGTAGTTGCTGCCTTAGAAAAGAACGGTGCGATGGATTACACTACTGTAGTAGCCGCTACAGCTTCTGATCCGGCACCGATGCAATTCTTTGCACCCTTCACCGGAGCGGTTATTGGTGAATATTTCCGAGATACCGGTCGTCCGGCCTTAGTGGTGTACGATGATCTTTCCAAGCAAGCGGTAGCTTACCGCGAAGTATCGCTATTGTTACGTCGTCCACCTGGTCGTGAAGCGTATCCGGGCGATGTATTTTATCTTCACTCACGTTTGCTAGAGCGAGCGGCGAAGCTAAACGATAACGACGAAATTGTATCGCAGATGAACGACCTACCAGATGCCATTAAACCAATGGTAAAGGGAGGTGGATCGCTAACTGCTTTACCGCTTATTGAGACGCAAGCGGGTGATGTATCAGCGTATATACCAACTAACGTAATTTCTATTACCGACGGGCAAATATTCCTGGAAACAAATCTATTTAACTCAGGTATTCGTCCGGCTATTAATGTAGGTATCTCGGTATCTCGGGTAGGTGGTTCGGCTCAGATTAAGCCGATGAGAAAAGTAGCTGGAACATTGAAGTTAGACCAAGCGCAGTTCCGAGAGCTAGAAGCTTTTGCTAAGTTTGGTTCTGATCTAGATGCCGCCACTCAGTTGACCATTGACCGAGGACAGCGTAACCAGGAAATTCTGAAGCAACCTCAGTATTCTCCGGTATCAGTAGAAGACCAGGTAGCAATTATTTACGCTTCTACGAGTGGTCTGATGGATAAGGTGCCCATTAGCAAAGCTAAGGACTTTGAGAATGAATTTACTTCGTACATGAATGCTCAACACCGCGATACTTTAGATCAAATTCGGTCAGGTAAGTGGGGCGAAGAGCAGCAGAATACCATCAAAAAGGTAGCGTCTGACCTAGCGAAAAACTACAAACAACAATGAACAGTTAGCAATGTGCAATGAACAATTAGCGGTCGTAACTCTTGCCGTTATTCCAGTCAATTGCACATTGTTCATTGCTCTCTGCTAATTGAAAAAGGAATGCCCAATTTAAAAGAAGTTAAAAACCGGATAGCAACGGTAAAGTCTACGCAGCAGATCACTAAAGCCATGAAAATGGTGGCAGCCTCTAAACTGAGGAAGGCACAAGACCGCCTGATGCAAATGCGCCCTTACGCTAAAAAGCTAAGTAACTTACTGGCCAATGTTTCGGCGAACTTAAGTGAAGAAAACGTAAGTGAGTACGCCGAAGACCGGGACGTAAAGAATGTACTACTCGTTGCTTTTTCATCCGACCGGGGGCTGTGCGGGGCGTTCAATGCCAACCTGTTTCGGAGAACCCGACAATTTATTTCTAACGACTACGAGTTTTACGAACGTAACGAGCGACTCTCGGTCATGACAATTGGTCAGAAATCGTACGACTACTACAAACGCCGCGGATATGATATTATAACGGATTATAAGGATCTTCTTACCGCTCCTACCTTTGAAAACGTCCGCCACGGGGCTGAATACGTAATGAAGCTTTATCAGGAGAAAAAGGTTGATAAGGTTATTTTAATCTACAATCAATTTAAGAACGTAGCTACGCAGGTTCCTACCTTTGAGCAATTTTTACCCGTAGAAACTACCGCTACCGAAGATGAACAGGCTAGTAATATTGACTATATCTACGAGCCTTCGGAAGCGTACATTGTGGAAGAATTGATACCACAGTCGCTAAAGGTGCAGTTCTATAAGGCTTTTCTAGAATCTAATGCAGCTGAGCAGGGTGCTCGGATGACGGCGATGGATCAGGCTACTGAAAATGCGGGCGATCTTCTGAAAGAACTACGGCTCACCTACAACCGTACCCGTCAAGCCGCCATTACCAAAGAAATTCTGGAGATCGTGGCTGGAGCCGACGCATTGGGTTAATCTTAGAAGCTGTTTGAGTTAATTATTTGATGCGAAAACAACGGATTTTGAGG
>CAKZPJ010000373.1 GCA_937138955.1 uncultured Flammeovirgaceae bacterium
GTTGGGCCAAGGCTTTGCCAATGCCTTTTCCCGCTCCGCTAATAACTACTAATTTTTTCATGAACGTATAATCTATTGTTACGTAGAACCTTTTATCAGTTTATTTATTAAGATTGAATGAAAGGCAATAGTTTTGAGTTTATTGTTCTGAGTTTAAAGTTTAATGCCAAAGAACACATTCATCAAACTTCAAACTAAAAACTCAGAACCCTCAACCCTATTTTTATGAAAAGCTTTGGCTCTTACTTATTGTTTATCGGTACGTTGTTTACCCGAATGGAGGTGTTTAACACCTACGTGAAGCGCACCATTGACGAAGCAGTGAAGATTGGAATTAATTCGTTAACTCTGGTAGCGATTGTATCAACCTTTATTGGTATGGTATCTACTCTTCAGACGGCAGCTAATTTAGTAAGCGCGTTTATTCCCCGTAGCGTAGTTAGTCTAGTAGTGCGCGATATGACGATTCTGGAACTGGCTCCCACTATTACTTCGGTAGTGTTGGCCGGTAAAGTAGGTTCCAATATTGCGGGTGAGTTGGGAACCATGCGAATTTCCGAACAGATTGACGCACTAGAGGTAATGGGAATCAATTCGGCTTCCTATCTAATTGTGCCGAAAGTGCTAGGAGCTATGCTGATGTTTCCACTGCTGGTGATCGTTGCGGGCTTTTTATCGCTGTACGGCGGTTACCTGATTGGTACATTTATGGATGTAGTTACCGGACAAGAATATATCACTGGCTTAAGAACCGAATTTCAGCAGTATAACGTATTTGTGGCGTTAGTGAAGGCGGTAGTCTTTGCCTTTTTGATCTCGACAGTTTCTGCTTATCAGGGGTATAACACCAGAGGAGGTGCTTTGGAGGTAGGCCAGGCTAGTACTACCGCCGTGACCAATAGCTGTATTGCGGTGCTTATTGCAGATTACGTGGTAGTTTCAGTTTTTATTCAATGAATGGCTAAGAGCGTGGAGCTAGGGGCTTGGCATTAGAGACATCTGTTTGCCCCTTGCGCCCAGCTTCCTGCCTTTACATCAATCATCAAAGTTATGATTCGTATTGAAGATATTTCCAAAGCATTCGATGGCAAGACCATTTTAGACGGTATTGACGGAGTTTTTGAAAAGGGAAAGACCAACCTGATTATTGGGGCAAGCGGTACCGGAAAAAGTGTGCTACTCAAGTGTATTGTTGGCTTAGTACGACCGGATACCGGAGCAGTATACTACAACGACCGAGATTTTACCCACGCTGACAAAGATATGCGAACCGAAATTCGTCGGGAGATTGGAATGTTATTTCAGGGAGTAGCTTTGTTTGATTCACTGAATGTGGAAAACAATGTGAAGTTTCCACTGGATACGTTAACCGATACGCCCGAAGATGAGAAGCTCGATCGGGTAAACCATTGCTTGAAGCGAGTGGGACTGGAAGGCTCCAACAAGAAAATGCCTTCGGAACTTAGTGGCGGCATGCAAAAACGGGTAGGCATTGCCCGCGCAATTGTGAACGATATAAAGTATCTGTTCTGCGATGAGCCTAACTCAGGTCTTGACCCTCAGACTGCCGTGGTAATTGATGATCTTATTAAAGAGATCACCGATGAGCTAGATACCACCACTATTGTGGTAACCCACGATATGAACTCAGTAATCGGGATTGGTGACCACATTCTGTTCCTTTACAAGGGCCACAAACTGTGGGAGGGAAGTAACAAAAATATTCTGGATACCGATGTACAGGAGCTTCGCGACTTCCTTTTCGCCAACAAACTCATGAAAGCTGGGGCTACTTTTTAGTTGTTTTCTATCCATTTTTTAGGTTTAATTTGTGTTCTCTTGGCGTACAAACGCTTCGGTGTCTGACCCTTACAGTAGTAGCTTCCATGTAACAAATTCGGAAGAGCGAGGGCGGAAGACCTTGAGCACCTTGCTCTCGTGGTAATAGACAATATATTTCACTGCTTTCGTTAATAACTATACCGTATCTTTTGGGAAAGCTATTAACAACTTAACTAGAAAGAAATGCCACTCCTCGTTAAGATCATCATATTAACTTTTCTAGTTACCCCAAACCTGAATGCGCAGCCTGACTACTTTGAAGGAAAAATAACCTACGAGTCATATAACAGAGAGGATAGTGGTGAACTGGTTCCTTCAAAAGTTATAGGTAGGCAAGAACAATTTTTTAAGGGATCTTTTTACAAGTTCAATATGGAGCTAAAAACTGGTCCGACTAAACTCAGTTTCAGTGAAATTATCGTAAACACCGAAGATACCTCCAGGTACAGAGTTGACCACTTTAACAAAACAGCTAGTTCATTAGGGATGGAAGGGCCTTCAACTGCTTACCTTCCTATCGAGATTAAATTGTTGCCCGATCGGGATACCATACTGGGATATCCGTGTAAGAAGTACAAAATGCTACAGCTTGACTACTACACCCAAAAGGTTAAGAAGGTTTTTTTATGGGTAGCTGAGGATATTCCCATCCGTAATCTTCCTCTGTTGGGAAGAATATCTGGCTACAGAAATTCATTCATTAAAGATGGTTCGCTGAACGGAGCGGTACTGAAGCACGAGACCGAAAGTACTCTGGATATAAAAGGGTTGATGACTCAGGCTATTGAGGTTAGACCGATGGAGCTAGAAATATCCGAGTTTATTGTTCCCCGTCTGTATTCGTCAAATACACAATGACTATTGATTTAGCTGATTTTTTCCTCTCTGATCTTTAGGACTTAAAATCCGAAAGGCGCTACTGTAAGGATTTTTTATCCGACCAACCAATGGGCTTAAAGAACAAAATCTATCCCGGCTATCTCTACTTTCTTACGCTAACTGTCATAGATTGAGCTGGGCGCCCCCGGTAGACATATTTACCCGCCCTCACTATAAACACACCATAGTAGATTCGCTCGAGTACTGCCAACAGCAGAAGGGATTAGAACTGTACGCTTGGTGCCTAATAAGCAACCATCTGCACCTGATTGCTTCGGCCAAAGAAAGTTGCAACCTTTCTAATATTTTGCGCGACTTTAAGAAGTTTACTAGTAAGAAAATTGTGGCTACGATGCTAGAAATAAATGAAAGTCGCCGGGACTGGATGCTGAACTGCTTTGAGTACGCAGGTCGCTACAATCGTAAGATCAAAAATTTTAAGTTCTGGCAGGATGGAAATGAGGCGAAAGAGATTCACTCTAATGCATTTCTGGAGCAGAAGAGAAGGTGGACTACATTCATCAAAATCCAGTGATGACCGAGATTATAGATGAACCGGAGCACTATCGCTACAGTTCTGCCCGATATTATGCTGGGATTTCAGGGCTGCTGTCGTTGGTTTTGGTTGAGTAGGGTTTGGTGTTTAGCGGATTACAAATCTTTACGATAGGCACTTTCGGATAACATATCCGAAAGAGCGCATCAGGGGCTTCCACTACTAATAATCTCTACCAACTCTTCATTGGGTTCTCCTTCCCCGGTAACCAAGCCAAAACTGCCACTTTTGTAGTCCCATTTGGCGTAGGCGATGCCGTTCTCTTCAAAAATATCGACCATATCTTGGTACCAGCGTAAGCGGTCTTCCTGCGGAGCCGAGGTAATCACTCCCCACTCGCCACAGTAGAGTGGCAGGTTCAACTCTTTAGCCACCTGAATAGGAAGTGCCATCATCTTTTCGAGAGAGTCGCGGTGATAGGTTTGCATTCGTTCTTCGGCGTAGGCTTTCAGCGTATCGGGCAGTTGAGCAAACTCTTCTTCGGTAACAATTGGGCCGGGGTAGTGTACGGGGCCGGTATAGTTGGCAATATTCGTCCAGCTTGCTTGGTAGTGAGTGAGTAAGAATGGTTTATAGAAATGAAAACTCAGCAGAATATTGGGGTCATTTTCCGGTACTTTAAGCACATCGAAGGTATCAGTATGCTGCCATTCATTACTACCGATTACAATCACTCGCTCTGGTTCTCGTTCCCGAATTACTGCTACTGCTCGGGCAACTAGTTGGTTCCAGTCCTCAGGGTCGTCGGCTACTGGCTCATTCATTAGCTCGTAGGCGACCATTCCGGTTGGGTAGGAGTTTAGGGAATCGGATAATACTCGCCACAGATCCATAAATTTTTCTTGGGCAGCCGGTTCCGTCCACAGCGGCTTATCATCCTCGTTAAAATGATGAGATCGTAGGATGTGTAAATCTACAATAGCCCGTAGGCCTTCCTGCTGGCACCAGTCCAAAGCATTCGTTAGTAACGCAAACGCCTCAGGTTCGGGCTTACCTGCTTCATCGAACATCTGCTCCTCATCAATCGGAATCCGCAGATGATCAAAGCCCAATCCAGCTAAATAATCTACATCATCCTCCGTAAAAAACGCTTTTCTCTCAGCACCCCGACGTTTGCTCTGCGATAACCAGTGAGAAATATTGGTACCTCTGTGTAGCGTAAATTTACCGTAATCATCACTGGTTAATTCATCCGGCTTATCAGTAGCAGTATTCTGACAAGCAAACAGTAAGGCGAAAAGAAGATAGTAAGCGAATTTCATAGTTTCATGTTTAGACGGTGAAAGTAGAATAATTGGAGGGGAAATTCAAAGGCCATAGAGTTCTTGAGCTCAAGTATTCGTGTGTTCATGGAAGTTGAGTAATTTTAACCACCTGAACATTGCGCGTCAACCGCCTAAACATCATAACGTCTGAATACCAACTCAACCATATCCATCCTCATGTCAGTACGAGATACTGAGCAGTACTTGCCTGAGTGCTTAGACTCTATCGTAGCGCAAACCTATGATAATTGGGAGTTGGTGGCGGTGAACAATGAATCATCGGATCGCTCGATGGCGATTATGCAGGAGTATAGTCAGCGAGATTCCCGCGTCCGGGTGTTTAATACGGATAGGGAGGGGCTGGTTCCGGCATTGCAAACCTCCTATCGGCACTCGCGCGGAAAACTTCTTACCCGCATGGACTCAGACGATATTATGCCACCCGATAAGCTGGAGGTAATGCATCGCACCTGGCAACAGCACGGAAAAGGAACGGTGGTAGCTGGTGGGATCAAGTACTTTGTGGATGGGGGCGAGGTAGGCGGTGGTTTTCGGCGCTATGAGCGATGGTTGAACCAGATTGCGAAAGAGCAAACCTACTATGAGGAGATTTACCGCGAGTGTGTCATTCCCTCCCAATGCTGGCTGGTGCATCGGGATGATTTTGAAGCGGCGGGAGAATTCACCCCCGAAGTTTACCCGGAAGATTACGACCTGTGCTTCCGGTTTTATCAGCAAAAGCTCCCAGTGATTGGAATAGATAAGGTTTTAAATTACTGCCG
>CAKZPJ010000374.1 GCA_937138955.1 uncultured Flammeovirgaceae bacterium
CGCTGGGGCAATCTCACTTCTGTACTGCGGTGGAACCATATCTTTAACCCCAAGCTGTTCAGTAATATTTCAGCCAGCTACAGTACCTACAATTTCTTTCAGGAATACCGCGTACGGCAGTCGGGAGATGACTTCTTCAACCTATCTCGCTCTCGCATCCGCGATCTCAAACTGCAAGCTGATTTTGACTACGCCCCGGCATTGTCACACGCTGTGAAGTTCGGCGGAATGCTCTCGCGCCAGCGGTTTGAACCCGACGTGGTGCAGGTGGCTAACGCCAGTACCGATACTACTTTCAACAACCAAAATTTCATCAATACTACCAACGTAGAAGTATACGTAGAGGATGAAATTAGTATCAACCGGCAGCTAACCACCAATGTAGGTCTGCGCGCCTCCGGCTTTTGGGTAAACGGCGAGACGTACGCTAATCTACAACCTCGCCTAGCGATGCGTTACTTAGTGAGTCCTAGTTTGTCGTTGAAAGCATCCTATACCTACATGGCTCAGTACCTACACTTGCTTACCAACTCGTCACTGGGTTTACCGACCGATCTGTGGGTGTCTACTACCGAAAACGTGGCTCCCCAACGTTCGGAACAGGTCGCTTTCGGGGTAGCTAAATCCTTGGCGCAAAACCGCTACGATGTGAGTTTGGAAGGTTACTACAAACGGATGGACAACCTCATCACCTACCGCGATGGAGCCAGTTTCTTGTTCCAGAATGGAGAAACCTGGGAGAATAAAGTAGTAGCGGGTAATGGTGAATCGTACGGAGTAGAACTGTTTGTCAATAAGAAGCAGGGCAAGATTACCGGTTGGCTAGGCTACACGCTCTCGTGGACAAACCGTTGGTTTGATGAAATTGACGAAGGGCGAGCATTTCCATTTCGCTACGACCGTCGGCACGATATTTCGTTGCTAGTTAATTACCACTTTCCGAAGGGGCGTACCTTGTCGGCTACCTTTGTGTACAATACCGGCAACGCCATCAGCATCCCCACGGCTCGCTATCAAGGAATACGCCCGCCGGGTTGGGAGTACGAAGACTTCTACCAGCAGGCGTTTGATGACCGAACGCTGCTCGACCAACGTAACAACTTCCGAATGCCCGCCTACCATCGGTTAGATATTAGCTACCAACGAACCAAACCCAAGAAGCGCGATAGGCAACGTACCTGGATATTTTCGCTCTATAATGCCTACAATCGCTTGAACCCCTACTTTCTGTACGAGCAAGACGGAAGACTGAAACAGTACAGCCTGTTTCCAATCATTCCATCAGTTACCTATCGGCTAGAATTTTGATGAGTAATTATGAATGATTGATGAACGCTACCAGTATAGCCCTTCATTAATCATCAATCACTAATCATTAGTTTCGTTCCAGTAGACCTTGAGGTTTTTAGTTGCTCGCCCAGCAGCTATAATATCTAGATCGCCGTCTTGGTCTAAGTCAGCCACTTTTAAGTCTTCGCAGGCCATATCGTCTTCATCAATCCAGAAGTGCATCCAACCATTTCCTTCCTCATCCACTGGAACAAAAATTTTAATTCCGACTTTACCTTGCTTATTGGGTTCTCGCCAGCCTACTATAATTTGATCGCGTCCTAAGCCTAAAAGATCGGCACAAGCTAAAGCGTGTCCTTGCTTCAAATCATCGTACAATACGGATCTTTCGCCATAGTTCCTTCCCTGATACAGCACTAACTGATTGCCATGCATCGGTTCTACAGTTACCAAAAACGGAGAATTTTCAGTTAGTAACCCTTGGCGAACTTCGCCCGCTCCCTGTGTAAGTTGCAGCAGTGGATCAGTTTGCCAACCTTTATTTTGATAGCTAATCTGCATAACCCTCTCTTTCCCAGCTATAAGCATAGTTGAGCCGTCAACGACATCGAAATTATGGGTGAGGTGTAGGGTAGAATCCAGCAGCGAGGTTTCCCAATGCTGATCCAGATTCTGGGGCGGATGGTACGCTAGTATCTGTACTCCTTTTCCTTTCCCTCCTTTATTACCTCGACCATGTAGGGGCAGTACTACTAAACGAGAGCCCTCTCCGGTTGCTACCCAATGCATTCGGTGTACGGTAGGTTCATGGTGAAGTTGTATCGGCTTCCACTGTTGAGTAGGATCGCTAGGACGAACCAAATAGTGTACTGAACCCGAAGCTGCGGTATCACTAGTTTCTCCGGGGTTCCATTGCGCCCCTACCGCCAGTTCTACTTTTCCATCCTGATCTATGTCAGCAGCAGCAAGGCATACGTTATCTCGTTCAGTCAGGTTTTCAGCAATAGTAAACCGTTGCCAGTCGCCATTCTGGTACCAAACAAACTCATTCTTATCAGCTAGTAAAATATCGGGTTGTTCATCGCCATCTACATCGCCAATAGTTAGGCCGTAACCAATGTCAATAGTATCTAAGACTTGAGTCGTGAATTCAGGTTGAATAAGCTGGGATATAGCGAGTTGGGGTATAATCCAGCAAAATAGGAAAAAGTAGTATCTGGCAACCAGCATTGTATGAACAATTATAGGTGTGTAGGTAAAATGTTAGTGTTCCGGTTAATTTACAAAAAAAGTGCATTCTCAAATCAAACCGTACTGATTTCTGTCTTTTAACAGCTCAATTAGGGCAACGTAAAACCAAAAATAGGAAGGGTATTATAACCTCAGCGAATACCTCACATGAGGTTGTAGCCTACTTAGAGAAGGTGTAGATTGAACAAGTATTAAGTCAAAATCTATAACTCAAATCTAAAGTGATGAAAGTAAATCAACTCAATTTTTACGATGACTTATCGTACAACGACAGCTATTTTGACGATCCCTCCGAAGAATTAGAATTGGAGATCGACGAATTAGATTTATCTGATCTAGAAGAAGAAATACGCAGCATTGATAATCAAGGTAATTTAGAGTCATATTTCTGACTAACTTCAAATAGTGGTTAAGAAGGCGAATTGCGGAAGCAGTTCGCCTTCTTTTTTGCTTTTGGTTTAAATTCAGCACTTTAAAAGAATTAAAAAATATGCTATTTTGAATGCGTTTATTTTATCAACTTAATTACCAAAGATGCCTAGCTCAAAAAGCTTACCCTTAGCGTTACTTGCCATTGTTTTGATTTGCTTTTGGCAATGTTCAACTTCTGAGGAAAAGATCACAATTGATTACGAATCGCTCTCAGACGAAGAAAAACGATCAATAGAGTACGCAGTAGCCGGTTTAGAGGTTGCTGATGGATTAGAAGCTACCCTATTTGCTGCTGAACCGATGGTAGTTAATCCTACCAACATGGATATTGACCATCAAGGCCGAGTTTGGGTCTGCGAAGGCTACAACTATCGCTCTAAGCGCAACCCTGATAACCCGATAAAAGAAGAGGGCGACCGTATTTTGATTCTGGAAGATCAAAATAATGACGGAAAGGCCGATAAGAGTACGGTTTTCTACCAAGGAAATGACGTAAACGCGGCACTGGGTATTTGGGTGATGGATAACCAAGCGATTGTTTCTTGTAGTCCGAACGTATTTATTCTCACTGATACCGATGGCGATGATAAGGCCGATAAAAAAGAAATGTTATTCACCGGATTGAGCGGAGAGCAGCACGACCACGCTATTCATGCAGTAGTATTTGGTCCCGATGGTAAATTGTACTTTAACTTTGGAAATGCCGGAAAAGAGATTTTAGACAAAGACGGAAACCCAATCACTGAGCAGGCTGGAATTCCGGTGTCGGCAGAGGGCGACCCTTATCGCGAAGGTATGGTGTTTCGTTGCGATCCTGATGGAAGCAATTTTGAAGTATTAGGCCATAACTTCCGAAATAATTACGAAGTAGCGGTCGATTCTTACGGTACACTGTGGCAGTCGGATAACGATGACGACGGTAACAAAGGGGTACGAATCAACTACGTGATGGAATACGGGAACTATGGCTACCGCGATGAAATGAATGGCGGAAACTGGCGCACTTACCGCACCGGTATGCACGACGAAATCCCGAAGCGACACTGGCATTTGAAT
This sequence comes from uncultured Flammeovirgaceae bacterium, assembly GCA_937138955.1. GTDB lineage: Bacteria > Bacteroidota > Bacteroidia > Cytophagales > Cyclobacteriaceae > Tunicatimonas. The sequence goes on from CAKZPJ010000374.1 coordinate 4,030, forward strand.
GACCCAGGAGTAGTACCGAATCTTTTACAAACTGGAGCAGGTTCTCCTACCGGAATTTTAGTATACGAAGGTGATTTGCTACCCGAGCGTTTTCATAATCAGGTGATTCAC